>JALRHB010000068.1 GCA_023253245.1 Polynucleobacter sp.
ATTAGAAGCTCTGGGATAAGACAAGCAACGCTGGCTTTAGGTGGACGAACCATCAGCTACTTTTAGGCAAATAGAAATGAAAAAAGAGAGCTAGAAGCTCTCTTTTTGATTCTTGGTGGCCCGGGGCGGAATCGAACCACCGACACAAGGATTTTCAATCCTCTGCTCTACCGACTGAGCTACCAGGCCAAGACTGCTTATTATACGCAAACTGTTTCTCGTGCCATCTAAATGTGCTAACTGTGCGTAATCACCCTGTATTTTCAAGCATCTTACGGTGGGTGAGGATGTGTTATCTTCAATAACGGTGCAAAGCCAGGGGGCGTGACAGAGGCATTTGGAATGCTCAATCTATCTAAGTATGGTGAATTGGAGCTTGAAGAGCTCGAGCCTACCTGGTTGAGCATGGCCACTTTTCAACTAAGGCATCAAATGCTAAAGAGGCATATGCTTCGCTCATTCTTTTTGGTTGGGCTTGAACATAATTTTTTACAACTATCAGCCTATCGCTCATTTTGATGCCATTTGGAACGCAGATTTTTTTATCGTAATGGGCATTATCCTCAACACCTAAGATAATTCCAACGCACAAGCCTTGCGTAAAATTCGCTTCTTCTTTGCTTGCCAAAAGCCTACTACACTCAAAATTCAATTTAGCTGCGGTTAAATCTAGCTTGTTAATGTGGGTAGGTTCGGCATATGAATGCATACAGAATGAGGCCAAGACTATAAGCAAGCATCTTAAGTACATATTTTTATTCATGATGGCATCTCAGTAAAAACAAGCTTCGGGTAATTTTGCCTTTTACCTATTAATACGCAAATCACAAATTAACTTCCCGTTAATCGATCCTGATTACCAGCCCTGCTTCGAGCAGCATGCAACTTCCTGAAGCTGTCTAGCAAGCGATGATGTCTTTCAAGGCCTTCTAGTTTGATGCTAGTTGGCGTTAAACCATAAAATTTCACGCTACCATCTACTGAACCTAGAACAGCATTCATTTTCTCATCACCAAACATCCGACGAAAATTAACTTCATAGTCTTGCAGCTTCAGCTGGTCATCAAGCAAAATTTCCAAGACCGCACTAAGCGCCTGATAAAACAATCTTCGCTCAATCGTATTGTCGTTATATTGCAAGAAGGCCCCCACCAATTCATGTGCATGATCAAACTTCTTAAGTGCAAGATAAATCAACAACTTGAGCTCCAGCACTGTTAGTTGACCCCAGGGGGTATTTTCATCAAACTCAATTCCAATCAGGGTGGCAATATCGCCATATTCATCTAACTCATTACTCTCTAGTCGCTCTAGTAATCGATATAGACTTTCGTCATCTAATTTATGTAAGTTCAAAATATCATGGCGAAACAATAAGGCCTTATTGGTGTTATCCCAAACAAGGTCTTCAATAGGATAAATTTCTGAATAAGCTGGCACCAAAATTCGACATGAAATAGCGCCTAGTTGATCATATATTGCAACATATGATTCTTTACCTAGCTTTGCGAGAATATTAAAAAGAGTTTTTGCTTCCGTTGCATTTGAATCTTCGCCTTGGCCTGAAAAATCCCACTCTACAAATTCATAATCGGGCTTTGCACTAAAAAATCGCCATGAAACAATTCCGCTTGAATCAATAAAGTGCTCAACAAAGTTATTGGGCTCGGTGACAGCCTCGCGTGAAAAAGTTGGTGCAGGCAAATCATTTAAGCCCTCTAAGCTGCGCCCCTGTAGCAGCTCTGTCAAGCTTCGCTCTAGCGCCACTTCTAAACTTGGGTGAGCGCCAAAAGATGCAAATACGCCACCTGTTCTGGGATTCATTAGAGTTACACACATGACGGGATAAATTCCACCAAGGGAAGCGTCCTTTACCAATACTGGAAAGCCCTGCTCCTCTAGGCTCCGAATGCCAGCAAGAATGCCGGGATATTTTTCCAACACTTCTTGAGGCACATCAGGCAAGGCAATTTCACCTTCAATAATTTCACGCTTAACGGCCCGCTCAAAAATCTCTGACAAACATTGGACCTGTGCCTCAGCCAGAGTATTACCTGCGCTCATACCATTGCTTACAAACAAGTTTTCAACCAAATTAGACGGGAAATAAACTGTCTTTCCATCTGATTGCCTAATATAAGGTAAGCAACAAATGCCGCGCTGTTCGTTTCCAGAGTTGGTGTCGATTAAGTGGGAGCCACGCAATTCTCCATCTGGGTTGTAAATTGCTAAGCAGTACTCATCCAAAATATCTGCTGGTAACTCGTCTTGCTTATTTGGCTTGAACCAGCGCTCATTGGGATAATGGACAAATTCACCATTAGCGATATCTTCGCCCCAGAATGCACCTGCATAGAAATGGTTATTGCTTAATCGCTCAATGTACTCACCCAAGGCAGATGCCAATGCGCTTTCTTTAGTTGAACCCTTGCCGTTTGTAAAACACATAGGCGAATGGGCATCACGAATGTGCAATGACCATACGTTCGGAATAATGTTGCGCCATGAAGCTATCTCAATTTTGATGCCCAAATTTGCTAAAACAGCAGACATATTGGCAATCGTTTGTTCTAAAGGCAAATCCTTGCCAACAATATAAGTACTGCCGTCGTCACTTGGCTTAAGCGTCAGTAGGGCCTGGGTGTCTGCATCTAGATTCTTTACCTCTTCAATTACAAATTCGGGCCCAGCTTGAACCACTTTCTTAACAGTGCAGCGTTCAATGGAGCGCAAAATACCCTGCCGATCATTTGCCGAAATATCGTCTGGTAGCTCTACTTGGATCTTAAAAATCTGCTGATATCGGTTTTGGGGATCAACAATATTATTTTGTGAAAGACGAATGTTCTCTGTAGGAATATTACGAGTATCGCAATAGAGCTTTACAAAATAAGCGGCGCATAGTGCCGATGAAGCCAAAAAATAGTCAAATGGTCCTGGAGCAGATCCATCGCCCTTGTATCGAATAGGCTGGTCAGCAATGAGTGTGAAGTCATCGAACTTGGCTTCTAGTCGCAACTTATCGAGAAAGTTAACCTTAATTTCCATTGGAATAATTCCGAAAGTGCTACCAGAATGAAGTGGGGCCTTTTATGATTACAGCATAGGCTTTGTTTTACCTATTGTCTGCTTAAAACACTGATGCAAAGAATGCATCGCAATCTGCTTAACTCAAATGCTAAATAGCTTTATTGCTCACCTTTGTTACGCGAAGTATCAATACCCAAAGCCTTGAGCTTACGATAGAGGTGGGTTCTCTCAAGACCAGTGTATTCAGAAATCTTGGTCATACTGCCGCCCATAATGATCATTTGATGTTCAAAATACGCCTTCTCAAATAGATCTCTGGCCTCTCTTAAAGGCAAATCAAAATAGGTTTTCGCAATCCCACTAATGTATTCCCCATCCTGCAAAGCGGGGGACGCCTCATTTACGCTAACCTTGGGCCCTGGATTTGCCGCGGGAGCTAGTTGGGCGACTCGCTCTTCTGCTGGCTCAACAAACTTAGGAGAACTCTCCAAGGCTTTTGTAACCGTCTTCAAAAGCTTTTGTAAAGCAATGGGCTTTTCTAGGAAATTAAGCGCTCCAATGCGGGTTGCTTCCACTGCTGTATCGATCGTTGCATGACCAGACATCATCACTACTGGCATAGTGAGCTGCCCTGATTTAGACCACTCCTTTAGCAAGGTAATGCCGTCAACATCAGGCATCCAAATGTCCAGCAATACCAAATCTGGGCGCATTTGTTCCCGTATGGTTCGAGCCTGTGCCGCACCCTCTGCTGCGTACACAGTATGACCTTCATCGGTCAGAATCTCATTGAGAAGTTCACGGATTCCCATCTCATCATCAACCACCAAAATACTTGCCATACCTATGCTGCCTCTTTTGCCAGATTCATAAACAATATCGATACTTTTGCGCCCACCACTTTATCGCCCTGCATCCGATTACGTATTTCAATTTTCGCGCCATGATCATCAACAATTTTCTTTACTACTGCTAGGCCCAAACCAGTACCCTTGCTCTTGGTCGTTATGTAGGGCTCAAATGCTCTTGCCAATATCTTAGCTGGAAAACCTGAACCAGAATCACTAATTGTGAGTCGAACTGCATTTTGCTCCACGCCACTTAACTCACCATAGGGCACCAACTCTGTTTTTACTTCTACTGGTGCGCCTTGATTCTCGCCCTCAAGGGTAGCATCTTGAGCATTTTGCAAAAGATTGTGGATGATTTGCCTCAGTTGCGTGGAGTCTCCAAGAATGCTTGGGCATCGGGGGTCGAGCTGCGTTTTGATGGGACTGCCTTCATATAAACCCAAAATCTCTTGGGTCAGCGCATTAATGGAGATAGGCCTTAATTGAGGGCTTGGTGTTTTAGCAAAATCTCTGAAATCATTCACCATTTCTTTCATGGCCTGCACTTGACCAATGATAGTTTCGGTGCTGCGGTTAATCATTTCTTCTTGCTCGGGACTTAATTTACCTGCTAACTTATGTTGGAGCCTTTCAGCAGACAATTGAATTGGAGTAAGGGGGTTTTTAATCTCATGGGCCAAGCGCCTTGCCACTTCACTCCATGCGATCGAACGCTGGGCACTAACAACGTCGGTAATGTCATCAAACACCACCATGCGTAAGTCTGAAGTTAACTCGGTGCCTCTCACAAACAATGTGACCCCTAATTCATTTTCAAACTCATTGGTACTATGTAGCTGAATTTGCTTTTGCCACACTGGCGCAGCCTTCTTCTGCTCGCTCACATTAGATTCACTATCCACTGCGAGCTTCATCGTAGCAAAACCCTCTTTAATGGCTTGCTCAAACTCAATTAAGCTGGGGCTATCGCTCAACGGTCGACCATCAAGCTGCGTTAAGTCTTGCCCAAATATACGATCTGCGCCCGGATTGCTCGATACGACATTGAAGTTTTTATCAAAAATACAGACGCCCGCTGTGAGGCTACCCAAAACAGTCTCCAAAAACGCTTTAGATTCTTGCAATGAAGTCCGAGTATCAGCAAGCTGGCGCGTCATTACATTAAATTGGCGCGTTAGCATGCCAAGTTCGTCGCCTGTATCGAGTTCGGGCTTGGGAGATAAATCGCCTTGCGCAACTGCTTGCGTACCCTGAAGCAACATTAAGAGGGGTCTTGCCAGCTGGCGACCCAAAGTCAAGGCTAAAGTAACGGCTACAAATAGCGCAAAGAACAGAGTCAGGGTTAATGTGCCCACAAACATTTTTCTTAAACCTAAGCGTCCGAGAGCTTTCTCTTGATATTCACTGTAAGCGGACTCAACCGCAAAGATATTCTTAGCCAAGGGGGCTGGAATAAATCGCACCAATTGCACAAAATAGCGATCCTCAATAACTTTCGTAGAACCCGCTTTACCCTGAATGGGTTTTTTGCGGATGATAGGCACAATCGCTCTGACTCGGTAGCCCCGCTGACCATCGACTTCAGTTTGGTCTAAAAAAGTAATACCGTTCTTTTTAAATGCTTCATTAATCACCTCCGAACTGGGAGGGGGGTAATACTTCTTAGATCGAAACTCGCTCGATAAAATTAAATTGCGTTGGGCTGTAAAAAGGCTCACTTCTTGAATGCCAAATTGATTGCGAATTTTCATGACCATAGCCCCAACTTGGTCTGAACTTGTGCCCACAGGAACCTGAGTAATCTGCTCAGCAATAAACCTTCCCTCAGCCAAAATCTCTTCTTGAGCAACTTGCAAAGTAACTCGGCCCAGCTCTAGGCCCGAGTTCAGCGCAGACTCAACCTGTACATCAAACCAAGTTTCAATACTGCGGGACACAAATTGCAATGAAACGCCATACAAAATTAACCCTGGAACGACGCCGACCAAAGCAAAAATCATTGCTAACTTGGCAATTAAACGCGTGCCAAATCGCCCTTTGTGCCAACGTATTGCAATTACAGTGACTAAAGTTAGAACAACCAGAATCAGGCAGGCGCCAATGACTACGTTAGCCGCATAAAGCCAAATAAAATAGTTATCAAAAAATTCAGTATTTGAAGAAGCTATTGAAAGTAGAAGCAGCAATAGCAAAGCGAATACACCTATCAGGCCCATTGCTATGGGCAAAGCGCGTCTTTTCCACGCGCTCTTTTCAAAAGCATTTGACCCAATAAAATCGAGAGATATCTTCATCGTTTTACTGGGTTTGCCAAATTGGGCGGGAATGGAAAACGTAACCAGTCACTAGAAACGTTCCAATCACGATTGTTCAAAGCGTTTACCTGAAAAGGTTTTGGCAACTTGCTTAAATCTAGCGTCATCCTCAACGCGGCCATATAAGATTTGCCAGCATCAATTTGATTGTTATCGGCCACTTTCCACCCACCAATCGTACCTACAGCCTGCAATGCTTCAGACATGGTCTTTGCGGAAAATGTAAAGCCTTCAGAAGCTATACGATATTGCTGTGTGATTGGCTGATAGGAAAGGCGAGTTTGCCGCTGCGCGACTACTGGCTTCTCATCAAACCAATACCAACGAGAGCGGGTGATATCAAACTCGGTTTGAAAGTAGAGCACCACTCCTTTTTTTACTGCATCTTCTAAGCCTGGGGCCAATTCAATTTGGAATGTTGCATTCAAGAGCCAATCGTTATCCGCCCGCTCCATCTCAACGGTTTTTATTTTGATGCCCTCTGCATTTGCCGACATTGAAACACAGCTCAGTGCCAATAAACTACAGAAAATGAGTTGTTTAATACCTTGGCTCATGGCCCATTTTTTTTAAACAAAGCATAGTAAAAACCGTCATTAACATCCGTTGGCAAAATTTGTCCGGGTGCATTCAATCGTAATGCATCGTCGTTCTCTCTTGCAAACCAAGCCGCCTGATTCTCGCCCTCCTCAGGAAATAATGAGCAGGTGACGTATAGAAGCATGCCTCCTGGTTTAAGCATTTTCCAAGAATTCGCCAGAATAGCGCGTTGGCGCTCTTGCAAAACTAGAATATCAGCCTCACGTCGTAAAAAAGGAATGTCTGGGTGCCTAGAAACAATGCCCGATGCTGAACAAGGCGCATCTAATAAAATTTTGTCAAAGAGTTTCCCATCCCACCAGGCCGCCTTGGATGCATCCCCCCTTACAACCTTTATAAGCTGAGAATGCAGAC
>JALRHB010000069.1 GCA_023253245.1 Polynucleobacter sp.
CATGGTTACCTGATCGTAACCATAGGTTGTTGCAGTATTCACTGCTTCACCCTGTACAACAGGAGCCGCTCCAGTTGGGTAGTACTTGCGAATGTCAGCACCCTGCCACCATCCAGCAAAGTGGAATGGAACAAACGCAGTCTTCGCATCAACACGCTCGGTCACTAAAGCTCGCACCTTGATTTTTGCGCCTGTTGGAGACTTAACCCAAACATAATCCCAATTTTGAATACCGCGAACAGCTGCCGCCTTAGGATTGATCTCTACAAAGTTCTCTTGTTGCAACTCTGCCAACCAAGGATTGGATCGAGTCTCGTCTCCTCCGCCTTCATACTCGACCAATCGACCAGAAGTAAGGGTAATTGGGAACTTTTCGTAAAGCTTATTCTCAATATTCTTTTGCTGAACTGTCTTAAACAGTGTTGGTAAGCGCCAGAAATTCTTCATATCGTCAGATGTTGGATATTTCTCCATCATTGCGACATTGGTGCTGTAAAGGGCCTCACGATGGACTGGAATTGGATCAGGGAAGTTCCAAACCACCGCCCGAGCCTTAGCGTTTCCAAATGGATGGCAGCCATTCTTCATGACCACCCGTTGAATACCACCTGACAAGTCAGTTTTCCAGTTCTTACCTTCAGCGAGTTTTTTCTCGTCTTCTGTTAATTGATCCCACCAGCCAAGTTTTTTCAAAAAGACATGATCAAACTCAGGATAGCCAGTTTTGATAGCAGAGCCCTTAGAGTAGGAGCCGTCAGCTGCCAGCAAACTCTCGCCATCTTTCTCTACACCAAAGTTAGCGCGGAAATTACCGCCGCCTTCCATTACAGACTTGCTGGTGTCATACAGATTTGGTGATCCTGGATGCTTGATTGCAGCAGTGCCATAGCATGGCCATGGCAAACCGAAATAATCGCCAGCGGTATCGTAGCCAGTTACCTTGTCTACACCACCACGAGAGCGCAATGTCTTCGGATCAAAGACGCTCATCATACGCATATGCGCTTTCAAACGCTCTGGCGTTTGGCCTGTATATCCGATAGTCCAAACACTGCGATTAATTTCACGCAAAATGGATTCAATTTCTGGTTCTGGCCAGTCCTTACCAGCATATTTTCCAGTCACCATCTTGAAGTTTTTGGAGAGCTCTTTACCAAAGCCCAGGCGGTCAGCAAAAGCCTGCATGATGACATGGTCAGGTACGGATTCAAATAATGGGTCAATTACCTTCTCACGCCATTGAATCGAACGATTTGAGGCGGTTACAGAACCATGAGTTTCAAATTGCGTACAAGCTGGTAACAAATAGACATTGCGGTTCTTGTTAACCTTTTGACCATCTGCGGGTGGCATAGCAGCCATCGCAGCAGTTGCGCTAGGGTATGGATCAACTACCACCAGTAAATCCAACTTATCCATAGCGCGCTTCATATCTAAGCCGCGTGTCTGAGAGTTAGGCGCATGACCCCAGAAAAATAAACCTTTAACACTGGTTTTTTGGTCAATCATGTCATCGCTTTCAAGCACTGCATCAACCCAACGAGAAACGGTGGTGCCTGATTTTTCCATCATGCCAGGAGCATAACGACCCTTAATCCATTCATAATCCACACCCCAAACGGTCGCAAAATGCTTCCATGAACCAGCAGCAAGGCCGTAGTAACCAGGTAATGAGTTAGGATTTGGGCCAACGTCGGTTGCACCTTGCACATTATCGTGACCGCGGAACATATTGGCGCCGCCACCAGATTTGCCGATGTTGCCCAGCGCGAGTTGCAATAAGCAAGATGCGCGAACCATAGCGTTACCAATAGTGTGCTGAGTTTGTCCCATGCACCAAACAATAGTGCTTGGACGGTTTTTTGCCATCGTCTCAGCAACTTTGTATACCTGAGCCTCTGGAACACCGCAAGCCTCTTCAACGTTAGCGGGAGTCCATTTCTCCATTACCTCTTTGCGAACTTTGTCCATTCCATAGACACGATCGTTGATGTACTTCTTATCTTCCCAGCCATTATTAAAGATGTGATACAGAACACCAAATAAGAATGGAATGTCAGTACCAGAACGAATACGTACATACTGATCAGACTTAGCTGCAGTTCTGGTGTAGCGTGGATCAACCACAATTAATTTGCAACCATTTTCTTTTGCATGCAACATGCTCAGCATGGATACAGGATGAGCCTCAGCAGCATTAGAGCCAATGTACAAAGCTGCCTTTGAATTCATCATGTCGTTATAGCTATTTGTCATGGCACCGTAGCCCCATGTATTAGCTACACCAGCAACTGTGGTGGAGTGACAAATACGTGCTTGGTGGTCAGTGTTATTTGTGCCAAAGAAAGACACCCACTTACGCAACAAATACGCTTGCTCATTATTTTGTTTTGATGAGCCAATGAAATACATCGCATCTGGAGAATATTTACTGCGAATGTCTTTCATTTGCGCAGTGATCTCAGTTAATGCCTGATCCCACGAAATCTTTTGATACTTACCATCTACCAACTTCATTGGTGTACGCAAACGGAAGTCACCGTGACCATGCTCGCGCAATGCAGCACCCTTAGCGCAATGGGCACCTAGATTAATTGGGGAATCAAAAACTGGGTCTTGACGAACCCAAACGCCATTTTCGACAGTCGCATCAACTGCGCAACCCACTGAACAGTGTGTACAAACCGTTCTCTTTACCTCAATCTTGCCAGCTTTGCCATCTAGCATTGCCTTACTTTGCTCTGCTACCGCCTTCTGAACCATGGTCAATTGGCTTGCAGCAATTCCTGCGCCGACTCCAAGGCCTGAGCGTTTCAAGAACTGACGACGATCCATCGTTGGTACTGCCGCTTTCAGTCCTCGCGAAAGACTACCAATTAGGCGAGATGCTGGGACTGAACGACTACTTTGAGGTGTATTAGATTTGCGAGTCAGGCTCATGTGTTGCCCCTGAAAAAAATTTTGGTTTTATGAAAAGTTGTGGCGAAAATTGGAACGCATTACAGCAAAGTGGTTTCGTAGTACTTGCGAATGTGGGCCGAGAGCTGATAGCCTTCTTTTTCTCCCGCAACAGCAGTGCTGATTTCCTGAGCGACCGCTTTACCGATTGTGGTTTGCGAAGCAACTGCGACAGCGCCAACAGTGGCACCTGCTCCAATGAAAAATTTCCGGCGGGAAGGTTTATCTTCTTCTGTAACTACGCTTGTAGGCTTGGTGCTCATCGAAAACTCCTCTTCGGTACAAATTGACTTAGATCAAAGTGTAATTGGTAAATGTATTTTTTGCATATGTAACAAAAAATATATTTTTAGTAAATTTTCTAATTAACCATATTGCGACGCAACATTAAATCATGTCAAAGCTTTGGCTTTCAATTGCCAGAAACTCTCTGGTTAAGGCTGCAACCGATTGATACAAATGCATATCGGGGATTGACTCTATTGCATCGCACAATTCGTCATACCACGGACGAATATGAGCATTAAAGAAAGCTCTTTGATTTGTGAGATTAGAGATTTCCACATCATCTCCGGCAATCAGGTAGCGCATCACTTCACACAAAGCAGCAATGTGATCTTCAGTTTCAGTAATACTCTCTGCAGCCTCAAGACCATATAACTCTAGGGACTTTCTGATCTCTACAAGAGGCTTCTCATTAAGATGCCCTGCTAGGTAAAACGAAGCGTTAAGGATGACATTAGGCTTACCAACGCTAATAAAATTCGCGTCAAATTCTTCCCTCCAAGCCTGTGCAGGATTGTTTTTGGCCAACTCAACTAAGTTATCCCATAGCCTTGCCAGAGGGGCCTCAACAGCGACCCCGCTAGCCTCAGGTACAGATGCCACGATCTGATTAAGCAATACTTGATCGGGCGGGGCCAAGAAAAAGCGGGCAATCAATCCATAAAGATCGGCCCTGGCCAAATCCTCTGGCAACCCAACATCGCTTACTTCTGCAATCTTCTGCTCTTTTTCTAATTCAGTCATGTTTCTTTCTTCATCATATCCACTACACGACAATCACTACACATCTTTAGACGTTCCATCGCTGACCCAGAGAAGGCGGCATGCGCGCCAAGCTTGGTCAACATAAGGTCCACCATTTTGAGAGTTCCGAAGGGCTTTCCACAACTAATGCAGTGAAAAGGCTTGGTTTCATTTAAATTGATTCGCTGCTTTCTTTGGTCAACGCTTAATAAGCGTGGCGCTAAACTCAGAGCATGCTCTGGGCAAACTGTTACACAAATGCCGCACTGAACGCATTGCTTCTCTATAAAAGAGAGCTTGGGCTCCTCAGGATTATCTAATAACGCACCCTCAGGGCAACTACCAACACATGACATACACAGAGTGCAGGCGTCCTTATTCACATCTAATCCACCAAGCAAGGAGGAGGCAGGCAAGGTAGAGCCTTTCTCATCTAAAGGAGTTTTTGCATACTTCTCCAGGTGTCCTAAAAGAGCCTCTATCGTCTCTCGCTTCTGATTACTTAATCCAAAAGTTGCAGGGGTGCACAGTGCCGAGAGCGGGCCACGCTGACGCAACTGACTCATCACAAGCGAAACAGGCGCAAGATCATCAGATGAAATTGCGTCAATCAAATGAATTCTTGCCTCAAAACCATATGCCGCCAAGATAGCATTACTCAGCTCAGCTTGTGTTTGCAATGCGGCTTGATAAGCAGGGTCTTGTTCGCCAGACAACAACAAGTAAATTTCACTAAAACCATAACTTAGTGCACCTAACCACAAATCCATTCCTGTTGAAGCAATATGCTCAATGCCATAAGGTATTACATATGAAGGCAATCCTTCATAACGACTTGGATTTAAATGGGCAGCACGGCCAAGGGCATCAATTAAATTTGTACCTTCTTTCAAGGTATACAAAAGAAGCGCGGGGCTAACAGATTTTTTTTCCTTTACGCACTCCTGAGCAAAAACACTTGCCAAAGTTTTAATTTCTTTACCTTGGTGTGAAACGCTGGGATAGTTGTATCGCATCGCACCGGATGGGCAAACAGTGGAGCAAGCGCCACATCCCATACACAAATTTGGATTAACCTCAACAGTGCCCTGTCCATTTTTGAAAATCGAACTAATAGCTGCCGTTGAACAAACATCGATACAAGCATTGCATCCAACTTTGCCATTACGGCCATGTGCGCAAACTTTTTCGTTATAGGCAAAGTACTTAGGTTTCTCAAATTCTCCTACCAAGCTCAATAATTTATTCGCAGCAAAGGATTGCTCCAGAGGGTCTGCCCCAGGAGCGAAGTAGCCCTGAGGAGTTTGACTCATCGGCATATGAGGATTGATCCGTAGATCCAGAATTAAATCAAATTGAGCCGACCGATTACGCTCAACTCGATCAAAATTAATCGCTCCAATACTGGCACAGGCTGTGATGCACTTACGATGTGATTTGCACTTATCTAAATCAATTTGGAACGAGTCATTGATTGCGCCTGATGGACAAACTTCAACGCAAGCACCACAACGAGTACACATTTCTGGATCGATTGGATTTTCCAAATCCCATTGCACTGTAAAATTTCCAAGGTAGCCATCAATAGACTTGATGGCGCCTGAATAAATAGGGAAATCTCTTGATAAAGGTAGTGGACTTGGCTCGGTGCAAAGAACCGAGACCTCTAAGGTGTCGCCCAACTGTTCAGCCCATGGAATCGCTTGCTCTCCGGCACCAATAATCAAGGTGCGGCCTTGGCTTTCATAGCTAATAACAGGAACAGGATCAGCCTGAGGCATGTCAGCTAAGGCTAGCAAAGCGGATACTTTTGGAGCAGATGACAGAGCCTCTTGCGTCCATCCAGCAACTTCACGAATGTTTACGAAACGCAATGGAGCAATTAAGGGTTTTTCAGACTGTGCCGCAAGCTCATTAAATAAAGCGGCTTCCTGCGTACAGGCAATGATTAAAGAATCATCCGAGTTAAATGCATCCACGACTGAATTAAGCTCGTGTCTACACAAAGCGGTATGTACCTTGACGCCTAATTTACTGGGGTCAAGGGGCATTGTTCCATTGCAATTACAAACTAGTTTTTGACTCATCAATAATCTTCTTAACTCTTTTTCTCATCCATAGGTAGAGGCTCGGGGTTTAACCTCCTGTCTTCAGGGACTACAGTGCTTGATGTTATATGACCCTCTTTAGCTTGAGGTAAAGGTGCTGAATGTGCCGCTTGATTTTTTGTTAGCTCATACGATGAAGAATCATTAGCTACTTTTGCAGGAGCTTGATCCTCATTTTTACTGAAGATGCTCAGCATATCGGATTGCACCATGCGCTTTAACATTTCCGATGGAATGGGATTGGGCTTTGAATAATCATCAATATATTCATCAAGACCATCCATGATATTGAAGTGGGGATCGGAAAACATTTTCTTTAATGCTGCCTGTTGAACCTCGGGATCAACGCCCGGCTGCATAAACGCAGAAAAATCAGGGGCCAATTGATCAATCTTTTCCACATCTTCAAGGGAAGGCAATTTGATTTCTTCAGGCTGAACTGGGGATTGCACAACACTAGGCACCTTTTGCTCGGTCTGCTTTAGAGAAGATTCTCCCTCTTTCTCGGAATCAACTGGTTTGCCAGCTTTAAGACGGGACCAACGGCTTAAAAATCGGTTCTCCATCAATCCTCCGAAGAACGATTCGCACCCTTGAACGATGCAGGCTTGTGTCTCTTTTTAGGCTCAGGCCGGAAATGTTGATTAACAAAATCCTGCAACCAAGAAGCGTGTTCATCACTCATGGGAATATTGTCAACTGTTTCACCGCTATCAATTAAATGAGCTGCCTCGTTATAGCTCACATCCACACGATGGGGGACTGGAAAGCTAGATTCTGAACCAATCAGTGATTTAGATTGATCATCAATATATTGGTCAAAATCCTCTTCCATGCGCCACATGACAAACCAACACGGAAAAGTTGCGGAAACATTGAGATAGTAGCCTTCAGCATCATCAGGGTA
>JALRHB010000006.1 GCA_023253245.1 Polynucleobacter sp.
ACAGTGATTGAGTCAGTGAACTGGCTAAGAAGTTTGGTATGTGATTTAACTGACTCAATGGAGTCAATGCGTAAGGTTCCCTGGAGTGTAGAAGAAGCCCCTAGCGACTTTCTAGAAGCCCAACTAAAAGCTATTGTTGGGCTTGAAATTGAAATTACTGAAATTCAAGGCAAGTGGAAAATGAGCCAGAATAGACCCCAGGAGGATATCAAGGGTGTGGTTAGGGGTCTATCTGACCCTAATGATCCACATGCCAACACCATGCTTGCCCAAATTGCCTCCAAGAGAAACGGCTTGTAAATAGCCTTAGTTTTTATTTCTTAGATAAATAATCATGTTGTTCAATTCCTCTTTTATTAAAGGGTTTTTATTTAGTACTAATTAGTACTAAAATAGTACGTATACATACTAAATAGGGTAAATAAATGAGTCATTTGGCTTTGGTCAAAGAATTGGTTCAAGGATATCAAGCCTTTGAGGCTTATTCTGCTGAGCACATTAAGGGGCTCGGTCTAACTATGACTCAGTTTGATATTGTTGTGACTCTTGGCAATCAACCGCCAATGACTTGTAAGGAGTTGGGCGACAAGACCCTAGTTTCAAAGGGCACCATGACTGGAGTACTAGAGAGGCTTGAGGCCAAGGGCTTAATAAAAAAATACGTGAATGTAGAAGATGGAAGAAGTTACAAGATTGGTTTAACTAAAGTAGGCGATAAATTATTTAAGAAGATATTTCCAGAGCATGTTGAGTATTTGGCCAAAGCGATGAATAGCCTTAGCAAAAAAGAATTAGATCAAGCAGTTGCAGTATTAAGAAGCGTAAAAGCCTTATTCAAGAAGTAAATCAGCGAGTAAGAAAAAAACTAAGGAGAAGAGATGACAAAAGTAGCAGTGGTATTTCATAGTGGCTATGGCCACACAGTAAAACAGGCAGAGGCAGTGGCCAAAGGCGCTAATGGCACATTAGTTGCTATTGATGCGCAGGGCAACATCACTGATGCGCAGTGGGCCTTACTCAATGAGGCTGATGCAATTGTGTTGGGCTCTCCAACTTACATGGGAACAGTCAGTTGGCAGTTTAAGAAGTTTGCTGATGCGAGCTCTAAAATTTGGTATGAACAAAAATGGAAAGATAAGATCTTTGGTGGATTTACCAACTCTGCAACAATGAATGGTGACAAGCACTCTACATTGCATTACTTTATTACCTTGGCTATGCAGCACTCAGGTATTTGGGTTGGGACTGGTCTAATGCCTTCCAATGCAAAATCTGCAAAACGTGATGATGTGAACTATGTCGGCTCATCTGCCGGAGCGATGATGCAGACCCCTTCGGATGCTGGCGTCGAAGAAGTAAATACTGGAGATTTAGAAACAGCCCGTCTGTATGGTGAACGTATTGCAAAAATTGCGGGCCAGTTTAAGAAAACTTAATAGGGCATTTATCGATCGGCCATTGGGAGAATGATGAAAAAATGTATTGGTATACAGGGCAATGATCAAGGACATTGGGTGGGCAATGGTTTCCCGGTAAGAACTTTGTTTTTCTATCAGCATCTAGGAAAGCAAATGAGCCCATTTCTCATGCTTGATTATGCTGGCCCAGCATACTTTCCAGCGACAAGCGAGCGTAAGGGGGTGGGGTCTCACCCGCATCGCGGGTTTGAGACTGTCACGATTGTTTACGAGGGCGAAGTAGCGCACAAAGATTCAACCGGGCAGGGCGGAATTATTGGTTCTGGCGATGTGCAGTGGATGACTGCTGGCGCTGGCATCTTGCATGAAGAGTTTCATTCAGAGCGTTTTGCCAATCAAGGGGGCGTTTTGGAGATGGTGCAACTCTGGGTGAATTTACCAGCAAAATATAAGATGACGACGCCAAACTATCAGGCTATTCTGAGCAAAGATATCCCCTCTATAGATCTTAAGAGTGGTGCAGGCGTTGCCCGAATTATTGCCGGCCATCTAGATGGCCATACTGGGCCGGCACACACACATACGCCCATGAATGTCATTGATCTGAAATTAAAGAAGGGTAGCGTCATTATTCCAGCACCCAAGGGATGGAATACCTCACTCGTAGTTCTTAAGGGCGCTATTCAGGCGGGTGATAGTGCAGTAGCTAGGGATGCTCAGATGTTGATGTTTGATAATCAAGGACAGGATATTGAGCTCAATGTGATGGAAGATTCTGTTGCTTTATTGCTCAGCGGGCAGCCAATTGATGAGCCGATTGTTGGTTATGGCCCTTTTGTTATGAATACCCAAGACGAAATCGCCCGAGCGGTCCAAGACTTTAATAGCGGAGCGTTTGGCAGAATCCACTAATTAATGCTTGAGTTGAATCAGAAAAATTGAATTGACATCTTTGTAAAGCTGTGTACAAAAATTCATCATTTAAATCAAGGTGTTACAAAAACTGGTTTAGAAAAGTGTGGTCAAATACCCGTATAGAAAAGAATGCCTACTTTCCTTCATGTTTGATTCAAAAGAATTCTTAGCTGCCCGATTACATTTTTTACCGCTTCTTTGTTGCGCGGGAATCTTGTCTGCTTGTGCGGTGGGCCCAGACTTCAAGCAACCTGATGCGCCTAATGCTTCTTCATATACTGAGACCAAGCTCAGCAAAGAATTAGTTACGGCACCTGGTGTGCCTGGCGGTTCAGCTCAAGAGTTTGTGGAGGGAAAAGATATTGAGGCGCAATGGTGGGAACTATTTAAATCCCCAGAGCTCGATGCGCTGATCAAAAAAGCTTTACAGCAAAACCCTAATTTAGGAGCTGCTGATGCCGCACTTCGCGCTAGCCAAGAAAATGTGAATGCGCAAATTGGTGGACAGTATTTCCCAGCGATTGGCTTAAATGGCGGCGCTACTCGCCAACTTCAACCCTCGGCTATTTATGGCCTACCGTACGGCTCTGATACTTATAACCTATACAACGCTACAGTTAATGTAACGTATAAGCTAGATGTTTTTGGAGGAGCGCGTCGTGCTGTTGAGGGGGCAAGAGCGCAAGCTGAGATTGCTCAGTTTCAGTTAGAGGGCGCCTATCTTTCTTTGACGGCTAATATTGTTACTGGAGCTGTCCGTGAAGCGGCCTTACGGGCGCAAATGCAAGCTACTGAAGAAATACTAAAGGCTCAAACCAATTTAGCTGAGGTGACAGAAAGTCAATTAGCAATTGGTACTGTTTCGAAAGTCGATGTTACTTCTCAGAGAACTTTAGTTTCAAACTCTCAAGTAGATTTATTTAATTACGAGCGCAATCTTTCATTTGCTCGCAATCAATTGGCGGTATTAGTTGGTGAGCTTCCGAGTAACGCAGCTATCACTCAGTTTGATTTGAAGGCCTTACATTTACCTGAAAAGCTACCGCTTTCTATTCCCTCAAGTTTGGTAAGGCAAAGGCCAGATGTGAGAGCAGCAGAAGCGCAATTAAAAGCAACAAACGCTTTGGTTGGGGTGGCTACAGCAAACCTATTACCGCAGTTTAATATTACGGGCGCCATTGGTTCAGCCGCGCTCACTAGTAACGCCTTGTTTGGCCCTAATGCAGCTTTATGGTCAGTAGCTGGAGGCATTTTTCAACCCCTTTTTCAAGGCGGTCAATTGTTGGCACAGCGCCGTGGGGCCATTGCAAACTATGAACA
Source organism: Polynucleobacter sp. (assembly GCA_023253245.1). Classification (GTDB taxonomy): domain Bacteria; phylum Pseudomonadota; class Gammaproteobacteria; order Burkholderiales; family Burkholderiaceae; genus Polynucleobacter. The sequence goes on from JALRHB010000006.1 coordinate 3,654, forward strand.
GGCAGTTTTCCAATATCAAGCAACAGTATTAAAGGCTTTCCAAGAGGTTGCCGATGCTCTGCGTGCTTTGGAAACTGGAGCTCAAGCCTTAAAGGCCGCCTCAGATGCAGAGCGCTACGCCTATGAGACATTAGATTTGGTACAACAACAATATAAATTGGGCACCGCTAGTTACTTGGCCGTTCTTTACTATCAGAATCAATACCAAATTGCCAAAGTGAAGTCAGTCTCTGCGCAAGCAACACGATTTGCTGATACTGCAGCATTATTTGCGGCATTGGGTGGTGGTTGGTGGAATCGTACCGGCCCTGCCTTTCAACCAAAAGCTATAGCGAACAAAGATCAAAATGAAACTTCTGCAAACAATTAAAGCAAAAGTAACTGCTATTGCAGTTTTAGTGTGGGCGTGGGTACTTACTACTCTAGAAAAGTGGAAGCTACGTGACAAGCTCACCACTCTTTGGCAAAAGATCCAGTCCTTAGGGACTCGTATGCGAGAACGTTTTACTAAAACCAAGACCTATGCCAAATTGCAGGCAATGACACCATTGCGTCGTCGTATGATCATCATGTTGTGCGGCGTATTTTTGCTGTTGGGCTTAATCTTTGGCTTCAATCAGCTTAAGACTTTTATGATTAAGCACTTTATTTCAAGTATGGGTCTTCCGCCAGCTACTGTTTCAACTATGGTGGTGACTAACACTGAATGGCAGCCTAAGTTATCGAGTGTGGGCAATGTACGCGCATTCCGAGGGGTGGAGTTGAGTACGGAGCTTGGTGGGTTGGTGCAAACTGTGCCTATCAAGTCAGGAATGGATGTAAAAGAGGGAGACCTGCTCATTAAGCTTAATGATGCTTCAGATGTAGCTCAACTTAAATCTTTGAAAGCGCTTGCCGATTTAGCTAAGGTAATCAATGAGCGTGACCGACAACAGTTAGCGATTCAGGCAATTAGTAAAAATGTATTCGATACAAGTTTGGCAGATGCAGCTTCTAAACAGGCCCAAGTAGAGCAACAGACCGCGCTAATCGCCAAGAAGAATTTAAAGGCTCCGTTTAGTGGGCGAGTGGGTATCGTCATGATTAATCCTGGTCAATACGTTAACCCTGGGGACAAGCTATTAACTCTTCAAACGCTTGACCCTATCTTTGTAGACTTTAATTTGCCGCAAAGCAATGCTTCTCAAATTCAGGTTGGTCAAGAAGTGGTAGTAACAACCGATGCCTTTAAAGATGCGAGTTTTACAGGCAAGATCACTGCAGTAAGCCCCAAGGTAGATACCAATACTCGTAATATTCAAATTGAGGCTCAGTTAGCAAACCCAGACAAGAAGATTTTGCCCGGCATGTTTGCCAACGTAAATATTAAGCTAGGTGATGAGGTGAAGTTGTTAACTTTGCCTCAAACTGCTGTCACTTATAACCCATATGGCTCTACAGTGTTTATTGCTAAGCCAACTGGCAAGAAAGATAAGCAAGGCAATCCGACCCTTGAGGCTCAACAGGTCTTTGTCACTACGGGCCCAACTCGTGGTGATCAAGTGGCGATTTTAAAAGGTATTGAAGAGGGCACGACGGTTGTTACTAGCGGCCAACTAAAGTTAAAAAATGGCACGCCCTTAATCGTGAACAACAAGGTTTTGCCTGCTAATTCACCAAACCCACAGCCTCAGGAATGAGTCCTAAATGAATTGGACCGATCTATTTATTAGAAGACCAGTGCTCTCACTGGTGGTGAGTGCGCTCGTTTTAGTATTTGGTTTAAAAGCGGTTGGCTCTTTGCCAGTTAATCAGTATCCACAAACACAAAATGCGATTGTCACCATCACGACCGCTTACTATGGCGCCGATCCTGAAACGATCGCAGGATTTATTACACAACCTTTAGAGACTGCTATTGCTCAATCTCAGGGCATTGATTATTTATCGTCTATGAGTGTGAGTGGTTTATCTACGATTACTGCAACGTTAAAGTTGAACTACGACTCTAATGCTGCTCTAACACAGATTCAGACGCAGATCAGCTCAGTAAAAAATCAGTTACCCCCGCAAGCGCAGCAGCCCGTATTAACGGTGCAAATTGGTCAGTCTACCGCTGCGATGTATATGGGTTTTTACAGTGATGACATTCCTAATAATGCAATCACTGATTATCTATTGCGAGTAGTTAAGCCAAAGCTAGATGCGGTCGATGGTGTTCAGAATGCAGAAATTACGGGCGGTAGAAAATTTGCTCTGCGTGCTTGGCTTGATCGCGAGAAGATGGCTGGACTTGGTGTTGGAGCCGATGATGTTTATAGTGCCTTAGCTGCTAATAACTATCTTTCAGCAGTAGGCAGTACAAAGGGCGATATGGTCTCGGTCGACTTAGTGGCTGGTACTGACCTTCATACTCTAGATGAGTTTCGTCGCCTGGTGGTAAAAAAAGATGGCATCAATATCGTTTATTTAGATCAAGTAGCCACTGTGAGTTTAGGCTCCGAGGACTACAACACCAATGTAGCTTTTAGTGGAAAAAGGTCGGTATTTATCGCCATTAAGGTAGCGCCGCAAGCTAATCTTTTGGATGTGGCGGCTAGGGTCAGAGCAATCACCCCAGATATTCAGAAGCAGCTCCCTACGGGCATGTCGGGTAAGATTGTTTATGACTCTACAAAATTTATTACGACTTCAATTGATGAAGTAGTGGCAACCCTCTTAGAGGCGCTCCTCATTGTTACGGTAGTAATTTATCTATTCTTAGGCAGTGCCCGCGCAGTTGCAGTTCCCGTGATTGCAATGCCACTTTCACTCATTGGCACCTTTTTTCTAATGCAGGTTCTGGGTTATTCCATCAACCTATTGACCTTACTTGCCTTGGTGCTAGCTATTGGCCTAGTTGTTGACGATGCCATTATTGTGGTGGAGAACGTTGACCGTCACATGAAGGAGGGTAAATCACCTTTAGAGGCTTCATTGATTGCCGCACGGGAATTGGGCAGTCCTATTTTGGCGATGACTATTGTGTTGATCGCAGTGTATATTCCAATTGGCTTTCAGGGAGGCTTAACTGGAGCCTTGTTTACTGAGTTTGCCTTCACCTTAGCTAGTGCGGTAGCGGTATCGGGCTTGATAGCACTGACGCTATCACCAATGATGTGTTCGCGAATCTTTACAGAAGAACAAGAGGCTTCCTCATTTGTTCACAAAATCGATCTTATTTTTGAGAAAGTTCATCAAAGTTATAAAAACACTCTGCGTGAGCTATTGAGTACTTGGCAGGTCATTATTGTGATGGGAGTTATTTTGCTCGGGGGAGTTGCTTATTTATACGCTACTGCACGTGCTGAGCTGGCCCCTACTGAAGATCAAGGGATTGTTTTGATGCAGGCTTCTGGCCCCCCTAACAGTACTGTCAATCAGATGCAAACCTATGCCGATCAGATTTTTCAGATTGCCAGTGCTGAGCCTGAATACGAGCAAATGTTTCAGATTACTAGCCCCACGAGTAGCTTTGGAGGCGTACTACTAAAAGATTGGGATCAGCGCAGCCGAAACGCCACTAAGTTTCAAGAAGACATGCAGAATAAGTGGAATTCGATTGCAGGTGCTCGCGTAGCTGCATTCCAGTTCCCGGCTTTACCAGGCGCTCAGGGTTTGCCGGTTCAGGTTGTGATTAATACTACCGAGTCATATGAGTTACTCAATGAGGTGTCTCAGGCTGTATTAGATAAGGCACGTCGAAGCGGCAATTTTTTCTTTGTGGATTCTGATCTGAAGATTGATAAACCACAGGATGTTCTTGAAATTGATCGCGAGAAAGTCGCAGCATTGGGTATGACCCAACAACAAGTTGGTAGTGCTCTCTCTGCTGCATTAGGTGGCGGATTTGTGAATTATTTTTCCGTAGCTGGACGCTCTTACCGAGTAATTCCTCAGGTTAAGCAAGTTGATCGTCTCAATCCAGATCAGATTCTGGACTACTACATTAGAACTCCAAGTGGGCAAATGATTCAGGCTCGCACAATTGCCACAATTAAGCAAAGGGTTGTGCCACAATCAATTAACCATTTTCAGCAACTAAATTCTGCAACGATTTCTGGTGTGAGCACACCCTTTATTTCACAAGCCGATCTTTTAGAGTTTATGCGGCAAACTCTAAAGGAAGTTGCACCAAATGGTTACTCAATGGATTACGCGGGACCATCTCGTCAGTTTATGGCAGAGTCTGGCGGCTTCCTTGTAACGATGTTCTTCGCCATCTTAATTGTATTTTTGGTGTTAGCAGCACAGTTCGAAAGCTTCCGTGATCCAATCGTGATTTTGGTTTCAGTTCCGCTGGCTTTATTTGGCGCATTAATCTTTATTAATCTGGGATTTACTACGCTCAACGTATATACACAGGTAGGCTTAGTTACCTTAATGGGATTAATTAGTAAACACGGTATTTTAATTGTAGAGTTTGCCAATGAATTACAAGAAGCCGGTCGTAGTAAGTTAGACGCTATTGTGGAAGCTAGTAGCGTGCGTTTGCGCCCTATCTTGATGACAACAGCGGCCATGGTTCTTGGTGTGGTTCCCCTAGTGATTGCATCTGGCGCAGGCGCTGCAGGCCGTCAGTCAATGGGCATTGTGATTTTTACAGGCCTATCGATTGGCACCTTATTTACTTTATTTGTTGTTCCGGCGATGTATTTATTCATCGGCGCGGATCATCAACAGAGAAAGTTTAAGCAGCAGTAATTACAAAATAAAATAGTGATGTTTAAAATGGAAAAAGGGTGAACTTGGTTCACCCTTTTATTTATTACATGTTGTTACTAATTTAACGCCAGACTTAGCACTCACTTAACAATGTTAAGTGCCTTCTCTTCAACTATCTTATATTGCGTGTTTTCTTGCAAACGTCTCATCCAGGCATCAATATTCTTTAGTTGACTGCGCGGTCCAGTTTGCTCCGGAAAGCTTTGATTGAGCAATATCCATCGATTGACGCATAGTGCTAATGGGATATCTCCAATTTGGAAGGTATCGCCTGAACAATACAGTTTGCAAGATAATTCTTGATCAAGTAATTGAAGTAGCGAATCTGCCTCTTGGTAAGATTTTTCAATTAAAGCGTAGTTTCGTTCTGCTTCAGGCGTACGAGTCAGTCCAAGCATAGCTACGCGTAATGGTGGCCACATCGTTCCAAGCTGCCAATCCATCCATTTTTCTGATTGATACTGAGTATTAATATCAGTAGAAAATCGATGGGAGTGATCGTATTGCTTTGCGAGATAACGCACGATGGTATTAGATTCCCAGAGCACGATATTGCCGTCTACAAGAGTGGGCACAAGACCATTAGGGTTAAGTTTTAAAAATTCAGGGGTACGATTTTGTCCAAAGTGAAGGCCCGCATCAATGCGCTCAAAATCCTTGCCCTCTTGCATGCCTAATTCTGCTAGGCACCACAAGACCTTCTGTACATTGATGGAGGACTTTCTTCCCCAGAGTTTCATCATGGCCATCTTTCTTTAAATAGTATTTAAAAATACGCTTAGGAAAAATCCAGTCCGCCAAACTTGCTGTGCGCAAATATCAGGGGCTGACTATTTGGGTTATGTTTGAGGTTGAGCACTTTGGCAACAATAATATTGTGATCGCCGCCAGTATGAATGGAAACAGTCTCACATTCAAAGTAAGCAGCACAATCCTCAATTTGAGTAAGGCCGCCCGCTGTAATTTTGTGAGCAATATTGGCAAACTGATTTTCTTTAACTGTCGCAAAATGCATGGCCATAGACTCTTGTGAGCGCTCCAAAACATGTATTAAGTGTTTGTGACCCACTTCAAAGTTAGGCATTAAGCGGGAATGTTTTTTGAGACTCCAGAGAATCAACGGTGGCTCTAAAGAAACGGTATTGAAAGAGCTAATAGTGATGCCGTGATGATTTTGTGCTGCGTCAAGGCAGGTAATCACGGTGACCCCAGTAGCAAAAGATGAAAATCCTTTGCGAAGTTCGAGGGAGGTAAAGGGGGCCATTGTTTGAGGATTATTTAGCTGCAGGTAGCATTTGGGGGTTAATCGTAGTTCCTGGAATGGGGATCAAAACTTCATTTTCATCTGTTTTTACGCATTTGAAGCGATATTCCTTGCCTGCCTTGGAGAGAAAGCTTGCCCCTTGATAAAAATCATTCCTGCAAGCGGTGGTAGCAAAGTCCATTACCTCCTGTGGTGGTGCGCTAGAGTCAATTAAGCGCATATTGCCCATCGACATCTGAATTTGGCTAGAGGAGCAAGCTACAAGAGTTAGGCTGGAAAGAGTAGTTAAGAGTAGAATTTTTTTCATGGAAACCTCGATAATTACTAATGCTCGTTAGGATAAACCTATTACGAATTTGCTGTTGAGAAGAGGCTGCTTTTAAAAAGGAAGAGACATGTTTAAAGCAATTTTGGTTAATAAAGATGATCAGGGCTATCACGCTGAGGTTTCGAATCTACAGGAAGCAGCGCTACCAGAGGGGGATGTAACAGTTAAGGTCTTGTATTCGACGCTTAACTATAAAGATGGCTTGGCCATTACTGGCAAAGGCCCCGTGGTAAGAAGTTTCCCTATGATTCCTGGAATTGATTTTGCCGGCGAGGTAATTGCAAGCAGCAGCCCTGATTACAAGTCTGGCGATATGGTTTTGTTGAATGGTTGGGGGGTGGGCGAAGGTCACTGGGGCGGCTTATCTCAATTGGCTCGCGTAAAGGCAGAGTGGCTCATTCCTATGCCCAAGGGATTTACGGCTAAACAAGCATTAGCTATCGGCACAGCTGGTTATACAGCGATGTTATGTGTAATGGCTTTACAAAAACATGGTCTAAGGCCAAGTGATGGGGAGGTTTTAGTAACTGGTGCAGCTGGTGGAGTTGGTAGTTTTGCAATTACGCTTTTGAGCAAATTGGGATTTACTGTAGTAGCTAGTACAGGCCGAATATCTGAGGCAGAGTATTTAAAAACATTAGGGGCAAGCGAGATCATTGATCGCTCTACCCTCTCAGGCCCTGGTAAGCCATTGGCTAAAGAGCGTTGGGCTGCTGTGCTTGATAGTGTTGGTAGCCATACCCTTGCCAATGCCTGTGCGCAAACTAAAAGTGATGGAGCAGTTGCGGCTTGTGGTTTGGCGCAAGGTATGGATTTTCCAGCGACTGTTGCACCCTTTATTTTGCGTGGCATTACTTTGTATGGCATTAATAGTGTGACTGTGCCACGCGCAAAAAGAATAGCCGCTTACGAGCAACTAAGCAAATTGGTTGACCTAAAAACTTTAGATGAAATCTCCCATGAAATTAATCTAGCAGAGTCTATTAAGTTTGCAGAAGAGTTGATGTCCGGAAAGGTTCGAGGTCGTTTAATTGTGAATGTTAATCAATGAGCGGATCTGTATTTATTGGGATGTTTGTTGTTTTCGTATATCCAGCACATCCCAAATTGTGAGCTTCTCTTGATCAGATAATTCTGACCAACTAGCAATTTCAGTAAGCGTACGATAGCAACCACGACAGTAGTTATTTTCAGGATTGATGTCACACCAATTAATGCAGGGCGATGGAACGGTTGCCAAAATATACCTAAATTTATGAATACTAAAAGTCAAACGACTACAGATAACGCCATTCATTATCCCTTAGCCGACCAGATCCCAGAAGTCGGCAGCTCAATTGAAATTGCGCCAGGTTTGCGTTGGTTGCGAATGCGCCTCCCCTTTGCTTTGGATCATATTAATTTGTGGCTCTTACGTGATCAATTGAATGGAGTCGAGGGTTGGACCATTGTGGATTGCGGTATTGCCAATGATGAAACCAAGGCCGCATGGCAGCAAATTTTTGCCACTCAATTAGAGGGGTTGCCTGTACTGAGAATCATCGTCACCCACATGCACCCTGATCATGTTGGGCTTTCACAATGGTTATGTGAAAAATGGCAAGCCCCTTTGTGGATTTCAATGACAGATTTTTTGACTGCTCAATGGCTAAGTCATAAAGAAGGGGGTGCAGCAATTGGCGCTCGTGCAGGTAGTGGGGGGTCTGCAGATCATTTCCAGAGACATGGATTAATTGCAGCAGAAGATTTAGAGAAAATTAGGGCGCGGTCTAATTACTACAGCAATATGGTACCGGGTGTACCACGTCAATATCGTCGCATCATGGATGACGAAATGATTTCAATTGGTGGGCGACAGTGGAGAGTCATTATGGGTTTTGGGCACGCACCTGAGCATGCATCTTTATATTGTCAGGAATTGGACATGCTTATTTCAGGAGACATGTTGTTGCCACGGATTTCAACGAACGTGAGTGTCTATGATGCCGACCCGGATGCTGATCCCTTAGGGTTGTATCTGAGCTCATTGGAACGATATCTCCCATTGCCTGATGACACTGTGGTCCTGCCTTCTCATGGCAAGCCATTTAAGGGCATGAAACCACGCATTGCTCAGCTCATAGCACATCATGATGCGCGTTTGGCAGACACCCTTGGGGCATGTAAGAAGCCGGCAACTGCCCGTGAAATAGTGCCAGTTTTGTTTAAGCGTGAATTAGATATTCACCAACTAACATTTGCAATGGGCGAGGCTATTGCGCATCTGAATTACCTACTTCGTCGAGGAAAGTTGCATCGCCAGCTTTGCGACGACGGCGTGTTGCGGTTTTCCGTGGTTTAGAGGCTTTTGTTTTAGCTTCCCCAGAAGCAGATCCTGTAGCTGCTGCAGCCGTTGCAGAGACGGCGTCTCCAAAGGACTTCAAGGCCATCATAGTGGCGTGCTGCACTTCAAGGCCTTGAATAGTGGACTTGAGAATATTGAGGTTAAGGTTAAGCCAATTTTCAACACTTTTCAGATCTTTAATGCGTTTCTCTAGTTCATCAGTATCAAGGCCTGGGAAAGCATTTGCGAACCCTCCGGCAGCCTTACTGGCATCGGCTGTAAAGGGAAATTGACCGGGCGCCTGACCAGCTGCCGCTTGTCCCCACATTGTTTTCATCATTTCAAGGCTTTGATTGAATTCTGGGATAGTTCCAAACATAAGGGCTCCGAGTGAGATAAAAGTAGCGTTTGCCAATAGAATAAGGGATTCTAGAGACTATTCCCGGTTAAGCAATGCAATTTAATGGTTTATCCCAGCCTTACACTCGCGGTCAAGCACTACCTGAGCTACTAAAGCAGCGCATTCTAATTTTGGATGGCGCCATGGGTACAATGATTCAGCAGTACAAGCTATCGGAGGCTGATTACCGCGGATTGCCTGACAACACACGTTTTGCAGATCATCCTGGCGATATCAAAGGCAACAATGAATTATTGACCTTAACCCAGCCGCAAATCATCAGCAAAATTCATGAACAGTATCTTGATGCTGGTGCCGATATTATTGAGACCAATACTTTTGGTGCGACCTCAGTGGCTCAAGAGGACTATAGAATGGCCGAGCTTGCCTATGAGATGAATGAAGTTTCGGCAAAATTAGCTCGCGCAGCATGCGACAAATTCAGCACCCCAGATAAACCCCGTTTTGTGGCAGGTGCAATTGGCCCCACACCAAAAACAGCAAGCATTTCTCCGGATGTGAATGATCCTGGTGCACGTAATGTGACATTTGACGCATTGCGTGCAGCATATCGTGAGCAGATAGAGGGTCTCTTTGCGGGTGGTGTCGATTTATTTTTGGTGGAAACAATTTTTGATACTCTTAACGCTAAAGCGGCTCTTTTTGCTTTAGATGAGTTCTTTGAGGAAACGGGTGAACGTCTACCAGTCATGATTTCTGGAACGGTTACTGATGCATCTGGGCGAATTCTATCTGGCCAAACTGTCGAAGCATTTTGGAATAGCCTGCGTCATATCAAGCCACTGACTTTTGGTTTGAACTGTGCTCTCGGTGCGGCACTAATGCGTCCTTATATTGCAGAGCTAGCCCGTATTTGCGATGCTGCTGTGTCCTGCTATCCAAATGCTGGTTTGCCGAATCCCATGAGTGATACCGGATTTGATGAGACCCCTGAAATTACCTCTAGTTTAGTGGATGGATTTGCGAAAGATGGTTTGGTGAACCTCGTTGGTGGTTGCTGTGGCACCACGCCCGATCATATTCGCGCGATTGCTAATGCTGTTGCAAAGCGTAAGCCTCGTAACTTTTACCGCGAGAGTGCTGAGGCATCAGTATGAGCACTATCAAAAATACTAGCGTAATGCCAGCAATGAAGCTTTCTGGGCTAGAGCCCTTTAACGTTAGCAGTGCCGTAGGTTTTGTGAATATTGGAGAGCGCACTAACGTCACGGGTTCGAAAGCGTTTGCTCGCATGATTCTGAATAATCAATTTGATGAAGCGCTTGCAGTAGCGAGGCAGCAAGTTGAGAATGGCGCACAGGTAATCGACATCAATATGGATGAGGCGATGCTAGATTCTGAAGCAGCGATGACGCGCTTCTTAAATCTCATCGCTTCTGAGCCAGACATTGCTCGAGTGCCAATCATGATTGACTCCTCTAAATGGAGCGTAATTGAAGCTGGGCTCAAATGTATTCAAGGTAAACCGATTGTTAATTCGATTTCTTTGAAGGAAGGTGAAGAGCCCTTTAGAAAGCAGGCGCGCTTAATTCGTCGTTATGGTGCCGCCACTGTAGTGATGGCATTTGATGAAGTGGGTCAGGCTGACACTTTTAAGCGCAAGACGGAAATTTGCCAACGATCTTATGACATTCTCGTAAATGAAATTGGTTTTCCTGCTGAAGATATTATTTTTGACCCCAATATTTTCGCTATCGCGACTGGTATTGAGGAGCATGATAATTACGCAGTTGACTTCATCGACGCTACGCGTTGGATCAAAGAGAATCTGCCAGGTGCAAAGGTTAGTGGTGGCGTATCGAATGTTAGCTTTTCATTTCGTGGTAACGATCGGGTGCGTGAAGCCATTCATACAGTGTTTCTGTATCACGCGATTCAGGCCGGCATGGATATGGGCATTGTTAATGCTGGACAGCTTGGAGTTTATGCTGATTTAGATCCTGAGTTGCGCGAGCGCGTAGAAGATGTTGTACTCAATCGTTTCAAAGAAAAAGATGGCAAAACACCTACTGAGCGTTTGCTTGATATTGCTGATCAATTTAAGGGTGGCGGTGCCAAGCAAGTTGAAAACTTGGCCTGGCGTGAAACTCCTGTACGCGAGCGTTTAACGTATGCCTTAGTGCATGGGATTACGACTTTTATTGAAGAAGATACGGAAGAGTTGCGCGCCCAGATTATGGGTGATGGCGGCAGGCCAATTGAGGTAATTGAAGGCCCACTCATGGATGGTATGAATGTAGTGGGCGATTTGTTTGGTGCTGGAAAAATGTTCTTACCTCAAGTGGTTAAGAGTGCGCGGGTCATGAAGCAGGCTGTAGCCATCTTGATTCCGTATATTGAGGAGGAAAAGCGCCTTCATATTGCCTCGGGTGGCGAGGCTAAGGCCAAGGGCAAAATTGTCATGGCTACCGTAAAGGGCGATGTGCACGATATTGGTAAAAATATCGTGACAGTGGTGTTGCAGTGTAATAACTTTGAAGTGGCCAATATGGGAGTGATGGTTCCTTGCGCAGAAATTTTGAAGCGTGCCAAGGAAGAAAAGGCAGACATTATTGGCTTGTCTGGTTTGATTACCCCCTCTCTTGAAGAGATGACTTATGTTGCACAAGAAATGCAGCGTGACGATTACTTCCGTGAGCGTCAGATTCCATTGATGATTGGCGGTGCTACGACCTCACGTGTGCACACAGCAGTGAAAATTGCCCCCCATTACGATGGTCCTGTCATTTATGTACCAGATGCTTCTCGTTCTGTATCGGTAGCTTCGAGTTTGCTCTCCGATGAAAGCGCCAAGAAATTTATCCAAGACTTGCGCGATGATTATGTGCGCATTCGTGAACAGCATGCGAATAAAAAAGCAGCCCCCACAATCTCATTGGAGGCTGCACGTCAGAATCGTGAGCTTATTGATTGGTCGAATTACGTTCCTGAAAAGCCAAAGTTCATTGGCCGTCGAGTATTTAAAAACTTCGCCTTAAGTGACATTGCTAAGTACATTGATTGGACTCCCTTTTTTCAAACTTGGGATTTGGCTGGCAAGTTTCCAGCCATCCTAGATGATGAGATTGTGGGTATTGAGGCGCGTAAGGTGTATGCCGATGCACAAGTGCTATTGGATAAAGTAATTAAGGGTCAGTGGCTCCAAGCAGATGCCGTAGTTGCCTTCTATCCCGCTAATACAGTAGGGGACGATATCGTTTTATATAGTGATGAGGAAAGACAGCACCCGCTTTTTGTTTGGCATAACTTACGTCAACAGTCCGAGCGTCCGGTTGTCGATGGTGTTCGGCGACCAAACCGCTGCCTTGCTGACTATGTTGCACCTAAAGACTCGGCTGTAGCGGATTACTTGGGCTGCTTTGCCGTCACTACGGGGCATGGGGTCGACAAAAAGGTGGCAGAGTTTCAGGCTAAACACGATGACTACAGTGCGATTATGTTGAAGGCTTTAGCTGATCGTCTAGCAGAAGCATTTGCTGAGCTGATGCACCATCGTGTACGTACCGATTTATGGGGTTATGCCACTGATGAGATTCTGACAAATGATCAGATGATTAATGAGGAATATCGAGGTATTCGCCCGGCGCCTGGTTACCCAGCTTGCCCTGCACATGAAGTGAAAAAAGATTTATTACGTGTCATTGGTTCACAGGATATTGGTATGAGCTTGACCGAGTCTATGGCTATGAATCCAGCATCTAGTGTGAGTGGGTTTTATTTAGCTCACCCAGATGCGCGTTACTTTAATGTGGGCAAAATATCAGCGGATCAAGTTGAGGATCTAGCAAGGCGCCGCGGTGAATCTATTGAGACCGTGCGCCGCCAGCTTTCTAGCTCAATTGAGTAAAAATAATCATGAATTGAAGATTTTGTAGGGCTAAAGAATTTAAACACCCCACATAATCGGTTCATCTTTGGATTTGGCCTGCTTCATGAGCTCTAAAAACGGGTAGGCGCGTTGGCCAAGCCTATCGGCTAATTTGGGCTTTTCTAGGTTTTCTTGGTCGTCAACATTGTTTTTGGAGCGATTCTCTAAGTCTTTAAGAATCGCATTCTCAAGGCTTGTAATCAGGGCCGGCAATTGCTCGACCGTTAGAATGCCGCGCGGCTCGAGTGGGCGGCCCAGAATATCAAAAATCCGTTGAGTGAGGTCTGCCAACATAATGACATCCGGACCTGCTTTTGAGCGAAACTGATAGATCATTTGTTTAGCTTACCACCTGATAAACTCACTTATCTATGTTGTTGACAAATAAAAATCGATTAATTCACATGCTGAGTGCTGCTTTGCAGGGTTTTGCTCAAGACCATGGTCTTGGGGAGGCTCCTCAGCCACGTTTGGAGCGTCCTAAAGCTGTGGATCATGGGGATGTCGCATGCAATATTGCTCTGCAGCTTTCAAAGGCCTGGAAGCTTAATCCAAGAGAGCTGGCTCAGTCCTTGGTAGAGCGCTTAGAGCAGCAATCAGGTTACAGCGAGTTGATTTCTTCATGTGAAATCGCGGGCCCAGGTTTTATCAATTTTCGCTTAAGCAATTTGGCCAAAACTGCAGTAGTCCAAGAAATTCTCGCTGTAGGAGCTGATTTTGGTCAGGTTGTAAAGACTGATGCTCCGGTGTCTAGTGCCATGATTGAGTTTGTTTCAGCCAATCCAACTGGACCCCTTCATGTTGGCCACGGGCGTCAAGCGGCTCTGGGTGATGCGCTCGCTAATTTATTAGCTACACAAGGCATCCAAGTGCATCGTGAGTTTTACTACAACGATGCAGGCGTACAAATTACTAACTTAGCACTTTCAGTTCAGGCGCGCTTAAATGGTTTAAAGCCTGGTGATGCTGCTTGGCCAGAGAGTGCGTATAACGGCGAATATATTGCCGAGATTGCATCTGCTTTTAAAGCTTCACCGCAATATAAAGACGATCTGGAAGCAGTCCGCCAATTTGCAGTCGCTTATCTACGTAATGAGCAGGATATAGATTTAAAAACTTTTGGTGTGAAATTCGACTGCTACTACCTAGAGTCTTCTTTATATACCGATGGCAGTGTTGCCCAGATTGTTGAAGATTTGCGCAGCATTGAAAAAACCTATGAGGCAGAAGGTGCTTTATGGTTAAAAACAACAGATGATGGCGATGACAAAGATAGAGTCATGCGTAAATCTGACGGAAGCTTTACTTACTTTGTTCCAGATGTTGCCTATCATGCTAGTAAATGGCAGCGTGGCTTTAAGAAGGTCATCAATGTTCAAGGAAGCGACCATCATGGAACAATTGCCCGTGTGCGTTCTGGATTGCAAGGAGTAGCACAAAAGCGTGGCTGGGAGATTCCCAAGACCTATCCTGACTATGTTTTGCACAAGATGGTGACGGTAATGCGCGGTGGTGAAGAGGTTAAGATTTCTAAGCGCGCAGGCTCTTACGTTACTGTGCGCGATTTAGTTGAATGGTCTGGCGGCGTAACCCCAGAGATGAGCGCTGAGGAGCGAGAGTTGGCCTTACAGCGCGGGCGTGATGCTGTACGATTTTTCTTGATCTCTCGCAAAGCGGATACGGAATTCGTATTTGATATAGATTTAGCTTTACAGCAAAACGATGAGAATCCTGTTTTCTACGTTCAGTATGCTCATGCTCGAATTTGCTCTATATTGAGTCAGTGGAATGGTCAAGATAATGAACTCAAAGAGGCTGATTTGTCATTGTTGCAAAGCAAGGCTTCTGACCATCTATTGCGGCGTTTAGCAGAATATCCTGAAGTATTGGCTGATGCGGCGGCCGATTTAGCACCACATGCTCTAGCTTTCTATTTACGAGATTTGGCAGGCGATTTTCATACTTTTTATAACGCAGATCGCGTCCTGGTGGATGATCCTGCGCTGAAGTTAGCGCGCCTTGCTTTGCTAGCCGCTACTCGTCAGGTATTGGAAAATGGCTTAAAAGTATTAGGTGTTTCGGCACCCGCTAAGATGTAGTTTGGAGTTGGAATTACTGCTGTAGCAAATAAAAGAGTGGGGATAAGATGAATCAAAGAAATCAACCGGCTGACTTGGCCTCGCAAGACAGATCCTCTCATCCAGAGTATGGTGGAACTATTCTGGGTTTTGTATTGGGCCTTGGGGTTGGTTTAGGGCTAGCATTTATCGTTGCGTTTTACCTCTCCAAAAATACTCCTCAGGAACGTCCGGGTGTGCGAGCCCCTAATCTGCCCTTAACGATCAAGCCCAGTCCAGCACCCACAGAGGGAGAGTCTGCTCAAGCAGTTGAGCCTCTAGACTTAAATAAGCCTCTTCAAAGCAAAGTTGCTACTCCAAGTATTGGCTCCGCAGATCCTATTGCTGATCTTGCAGCTGGTAAAAAACCTGCTGAAGCTGCTGCAGCCCCGGTATTGCCGGCAGCAAAGTCTGACGCTATTTACTTCTTGCAGGTTGGCGCCTTTAATAAGCGTGCCGATGCTGATGCTCAAAAGGCTAGTCTAGCTATTCAAGGAATTCAATCACAATTAAGTGAGTTGACAAGCGAGGGTAATACCTTGTGGCGCGTACGTGTTGGACCCTACAATAGTGTCGAAGAAAGCAATCCCGTGCGAGAAAAGTTAAGTGGCATGGGCATTAAATCAACCGTTATCAAATCAAGTAAATCATGATTTCATTTTCTAAACGATTTTTTATATCTTGCCTTAGTGCTACTCTAGCGATTTCTCTGGCAGGTATTGCTCAGGCCCAAGCCCCAAAGATTGAAGAAGGTTTTGACTATCGAGTAATGCCCATCCCCCAGCCAGTTGACACCAAGGGAAAAGTTGAAGTGATTGAGTTTTTTTGGTATGGGTGTCCACATTGCTATGACTTCGAACCTGAGTTAACTGCTTGGCTAAAGCGTCAGCCTAAAGATGTGAGCTTTCGTAAGGTGCCCGTAGCTTTCCGTGATAATTTAATGCCTCATAGTCAGTTGTTTTATGCGCTTGAAGCAATTGGTAAAAGCGACGCCTTGAATGACAAGGTGATGTACGCAATGCATAAAGAAAATAAGCGTCTTTTGACTGAAAATGAAATTGCCGATTGGGTTGCATCTCAAGGGGTTGATCGCAATACTTTCTTGGCTGCTTATCGTTCATTTGCAGTAGTTTCAAAGGCTCGCGCTGCACGACAGATGGCTGATGCCTATCGGATTGATGGTGTTCCAACCATTGTAATGCAGGGTCGTTACGTTACTTCACCATCGATTGCGGGCACCAAAGCAAAATCAATTGTGGTGATGGATTTCTTGGAAGAAAAAATCCGTAAAAATAACTACAAGTGACGATTAAATTTTGACGAAACGACGCAAAATCCAAAAGTAAATAGGGTAAGGCAGAATTCGTAAGAATTTGAGAAATCCCGAGAAACGTTTGGGGAAGTGAATATCAAATTCACCAACCTGTATGCCTTTCAGAATTTCTGTAGCGGCTTCTTCCGCGGAAATTAAGGCGGGCATTTCGAAATCATTTTGAGCGGTGGCTTCAGTTGCCACAAACCCTGGTGAAATCATGTGAACGCCAATCCCTTTAGGTAGTAGATCGTAATATAAGGTTTCGCAAAAATTAATTATTGCTGCTTTGCTGGGCCCATACGCTAAGGCCTTGGGTAATCCGCTGTACCCAGCAACGCTGCCAACAATCGCAATATGACCAGATTGGCGCTTTAGCATTTCTGGTAAGACGACTGCCACAGCTCGCATTGGGCCTAGTAAGTTGGCATCAATGGTTTTTTTGGCAATTTCAAAGTCAAAGTTATCAGCTCGTAGAGGGGTGTATACACCAGAGACAAATAGCATCAGATCTAAGCCACCCCAGCATTGCAAAAGAGTTTGATAGGCATTCGTTATTTGCTCTTGATTCGTCACATCAAGTGGGAGTACTAATGTATCTTGTTGAGCTGCCAAGGCTGTGAGGCGTTCAATACGGCGACTTGAGAGCGCAACTTTTGCGCCTGCTTTAATGAGCGCTTTTGCGCAGGCCTCTCCAATTCCGCTGGATGCTCCAATAATCCAAATCCGTTGACCGGCAAAACTGCTAATCCCTCTTTGCTTCATGAGCTCAGCCTATCCCCCGATACGGCAGGTGCTTGATGTTTTAGGGTAAATTGCACGACATCAATACTCTTTTGAGAAAAGCCAGCTGCACAATACATAAGGTAGAAATTCCAAAGACGAACAAAAGCCTCATCAAATCCTAGTTGATATACCTCTTCAATTTTTTGATTAAAGTTATCGCGCCAAATGCATAAGGTTTTTGCATAATCCAAGCCAAAGGCGAACTCGGATTCAACTTCAAGGCCAGCATTTGCTGCCGCTGCTTTGAATTTAGCGCGTGATGGTAGCATGCCACCTGGAAATACATACTGTTGAATGAAGTCTGTGCTGTTGCGATAGCGCTCAAATAACTCCTCAGCGATCACAATAGTTTGAATACAGGCTCTGCCGCCAGCTTTTAAGCAATTGGCAATCATCTGGAAATATTCGCCCCAGTGCTTTTCACCTACAGCCTCAAACATTTCAATAGAGGCGATCCCATCAAATTGCTCCTGACAGTCCCTATAGTCCTGCAGGCGAACCTCATAGGCCTGATTCTGCTCTAAAGATGTGTTTATTTTATCGAGACGTAAGTTGGCAAAAGCTTTTTGTTCGGTGGAAAGGGTTAGGCCAGTTACGTGATTGCCTTTCTTTAGCGCCTCTTCCATAAACCCACCCCAACCACAACCAACCTCTAAAAGATGATCACCCGGTTTGGCTTGAATAGATTGAAGGATGCGCAAAATCTTGGCTCGCTGAGCATCTGCCAGAGTTTGCTTATCGCCATTGGCAAACCAAGCGCTTGAGTAACTCATCGTGGGGTCAAGCCAAAGGGTGTAAAAGGCATTGCCCAGGTCATAGTGCGCATGGATATTTTTGCGACTTCCAGACTTACTATTGTCTCTGAGCCAATGTTTGAGACGGTAAGCAATGGAGCCAAGCCAACTTCCATAAATGGCTTTTTCTAGGATGTTGCGATTATGTATGGCAAGCTCAAGCAAGGCTTTGAGATCTGGAGTGTTCCATTGGCCACGAATATAGCTTTCAGCAAATCCAATATCCCCATGCGATAGCACTTGTTTGAAGACAGACCAATCAAGGATATGGAGTTCTGCGTGTAATGATTCGGTGCTATTGCCAAATAACCGAAGTTCATTATTAGGTAAAGTCAGCTTTAAGTAACCACCATCCAGTTTCTCAAGCATGGTGAGTATCGCATTGATGCTAAGTCGATATTCCTCAGCTGTTGTTCCTTTATTCGGAGAGCGTGAAAAGCTTAAGCGTGAGAGTAGAGAATGACCAGGGCGATTCATCGAGTAACTTCAAGTACTGGAGGTTTAGGTTTTGTATAAAAGGGTACACCTTTTAGCCATAATTTCAATGCCTGCCAATGAATTCTGCCAATAACACCAAGACTCATGAGTGGGTATTTTAAAAATGCAAGGTAAAGAGCTCGCCTGCTTAAGGGCTCACTAAAACCATTGATGCTAGTGTTAATTAATGGCTCTCCATCCACATGCAATTCTATGCGGCAGACGGAATTTCTCTTGGATTTACTCTCCTGGGGAAATAAAAAGCGGAAGTGATATTCACCGCTGACATCGCAGAATGGCGAAACATGGAACACTTTTTTGCTAATTAAAGTTTGTCCAGAGTGCAGTGGAGTACCATCATTTTCATAAAGTAGATAGCAATGACGCTCACCAAATGTATTGTTTACTTCTGCCAGTACAGCTTGAACTTGACCATTAGCACGAGTGCAAAGCCAGAAACTAACTGGGTTAAATACATATCCTAAAACACGGGGAAATGTTTGTAACCAAATTTCTCCATCGACATGCTCGATGTGATTCTCTGTCAATATGTTCTCAATCCACTGGAGGCTATCTGTGTTACCAAGCCCATGATCTTTATCGTAAAAAGAAAATAGCTTAAATTGGTTATCTCCTAAACCATGTTTGGTCAGGATACTTTTATTTGTTGCTCTTGATCGCATCGGAATGGATAGAGTAAAAACACCGTAACCAAAAGCGTTTATGGCTGGACGAAAACGTTTGTGTTTTACTGTTCCAAAATTGATGCTTGCTATATTCATCTACTGAATATCTCTAATATGGTTTTTTTGTAGTGGTTGACGAATACTTTCAATTAAATCTTTAGCGACCAGTTCACCAGAGCGTAATCCATCTTCATGAAAACCAAAGCCAGTCCACGCTCCGCAATACCAGATAGAAGAGTTTCCCTGAATCAGAGGCAAAGCCTTTTGTGCCGCAATAGCCTTCATATCAAAGACCGGATGAGCATAGTGAATTTCAGAATGCACAAGTGTGGGATGAGGTTCTGTCAACGGATTCAAGCTCACAATGATGGGTGTATCACGAAAGCCCTCTGGAAGAGGTTGCAGGCGATTAATTAAATAGTTCACGCTAACGTGTTGTTGAGCGGTTGAAGTTGTTCCAGATTTAGCCGTGTAGTTCCAGGCCGCCCAGCATCTTTTGCTACTTGGCAAGAACCGTTGATCTGTATGTAAAACAGCACGATTTTGTTGGTAGGGAATAGCCGCCAAAATATTTCGGGACTCCTGATTGATGCCATGTACTAGCTCAAGAGTTTGGTCACTATGACATGCCATCACAACCTCATCAAACCATTGTGATCCTGAGGTACTGATGACCTCAACCAACCCCTTTTCTTCCTTGCTAGCATTGACTCTCAATACCGGCTCACGCATGACTTTGACATGGCAGTGATCAAGGGCTGATAGCAAAAGTTTGATGTATTCGCGTGAACCACCTTTGATGGTGAGCCATTGTGGGCGATTCTGAATTTGCAGTAAGCCATGGTTATGGCAAAAGCGAACCATGGTTTGGATAGGAAACTCCAGCATTTGCTCAACTGAACATGACCAAATTGCACCAATCATTGGCAAGAAATAATTTTCTCTGAAGCTAGAGCTAAAGTGATTGCGATCTAAAAAATCTTTGATGCGCTCATCTGGCTCTGAATACTCGAGTTTGTCTGAGATCTGTTCTTCTGCTAATTTGGTTGCTAAACGGTTAAAGCGCAAAATGTCATACGCCATCCGCCAAAATGATGGCGATAACAGATTGGCTCGTTGCCCAAAAAAGGAATTGAGGTCATTACCAGCCCATTCAATTTTGTGATTTTTACCTGATTGCTGAGAGGTATCTATCGACACTGAGAAAGACATTTCAGAGGGCGCAATAGGAACACCAATTTCTTCGAAAAGTCTTACCAGGCGAGGATAGGTCTTGCGATTAAATACCAGAAAGCCAGTATCGACCCCATAAGTAATTGGTCCAGAGCGAGTATCGAGCGTCATATCGACAGTATTGCTATGACCGCCAATATGTTGACCTGCCTCAAAGATGGTGATCTCTAGATCTGGATGTTGCCGCAATGCATATGCGCAACCTAGGCCAGAAATTCCTGCGCCAACAATGGCAACTTTTTTCTTAGCCACTAATTTTTTCTCCAAGCAGTTTTTCAATTTCTCCAGTAATGCTAGTGCTATTTGGTTTTGTTAAGCTGCCAAATGAGTCAACTACCTGGCCATTTCTATCAATTAAATACTTATAAAAGTTCCATTTTGGAGTGGTGCCAGTTTTTGTGCTGAGCATTTTGAATAAGGGGTTAGGGTTAGCTCCGCTCACGGAGCTTTTGGCAAACATTGGAAACTTGACGTCATACGTATTTTTACAGAAATCGGCTATTTCTTTATTGCTTCCCGGTTCTTGTTGGCCAAAATCATTTGACGGAAAGCCCAACACGACCAAGCCACGATCTTTGTATTTTGAATACAATTTTTCTAAGCCATCATATTGGCTAGTAAAGCCACAATAGCTAGCAGTATTCACTACCAAGATCACTTTTCCTTGGTACTGACACAAATTTTGAGGTACCTCATCTTGCAGTCTTGGAAAGGTATGTGACAGGAGGGGGCTACAACTTGTAGGCGCTGCCAGAACAGGATTTAACATGGGCAAAAACAGTAAAAATGCTAGAGACCAGCGTGCTAAGTTGCAAATCATGTGTAACTTTCAGAAATTGATTGGATATAAGTCTAAGTCATTCCGACAAATATCGTCAGAGCTAGCGCATTGCTATTAATATTGAGTTATGAGCTCACTACCATTACCTTCATTCGAATCCAAAGTATGCCCTTTGGAGGATATACAAACTCGAATTGCAGCACTCCCTAGACCTTTAGTCTTTACTAATGGGGTTTTTGATATTTTGCATCGTGGTCATGCCAGCTATTTAGCTCAAGCCCGAGAATTGGGTGCTAGCTTAGTGGTTGGCGTGAATTCGGACGCCTCAGTAAAAATGCTGGGCAAGGGAGATGATAGACCTATTAATACTGAGGCTGATCGTCAAGCTCTCCTAGCAGCGCTAGCTAGCGTTGATATGACAATTTTATTTGTGGAGCAAACCCCCGTGAATCTGATCGCTCAAATTCGTCCGGATATTTACGTTAAGGGTGGCGATTATGAAATTGACACTCTCGAAGAAACGCGCCTAGTAAAAACCTGGGGTGGAAAAGCGATTGCCATCCCATTTTTATATGAGCGCTCTACTACTAATTTGCTAGGCAAAATTCGCCAGCAATAGTCTCTGATTAGATACGCTGACTTAAAGATTTTGAGTCAACCAAGCCCATAGACCACGAAGCACAAGACCTTCAATGGGCTCTATTGGAAGAGTTATTAATCCTGAATTATTTTTGATTTCATTAATCAAAATTTTGGCATTACCACCATCGAGCCAAATTCGTTGCACGGGGTGATTCATCTCTTTTGCTAGCTGATAGGCATAAAGAATAGCCCCTATTTGAGCGGCATCACATCCACTAATAATTGCATCGTTAGTGCTCATGCCAAATTGAATTTGTGCTCTATCAATATTGGATCGATCTGCTAGTGGAAGTCCCGCAGTTTTATTTTGCAAACTTTCTTGCATTAATCCAAGGCCTGGCAAAATCCAGCCACCGTAGTGCACTCCATTGGCACCAAGTAAGTCAATGGTGGTGGCGGTGCCTGCATTGATGAGCAGTGTATTGGTTTTAGATAGTGCTCTTGCTCCAATTAGGGCTGCCCATCGGTCAGGGCCTAGCTTAGCAGGGTCAGCATAGAGAGATCGCATACCCTCGTAAGGACTATCCCCTTTTAACTGCTTCCAAGTGACATCTTGCCACTGCGAAAATAGACTTTGAATGTTTTTAATTGCGTTATCACCAGCAACACAGCAAAATCCAATGGCATCTGGTTTGGGTATAGTTTTAGAAATGTAATCGGATAGTTCCGCACGCAACTCATGAGACTCTAAAGAGCTAGTGTTGATGGATCCTGAGTAGGCCCATAATTTTTTTTGACGATCCGCCACATTTTGAGTGGAATCAACCGCTGCCCATTTAAGGCGAGTATTGCCAATATCAAATAATAAGTAAAAACTCATGATTGGGCTCTTAAAGAAACATCGCCAGCATGCACCGTCACTATGCGATTGCCTTGATTTAATAACAAGGCGCCATTATCGTCTACGCCTGTACTTATGCCCCCAATCACTTCGTTGCCAGCCCCAGAAATTGTGACCGCTTGATTTGCAAAGGCATCCCAGCGTAGCCAATCATTTTTAAAGTATTTAAAGCCATGCTCGCTAAATTTCCTCAGGTATGCTTCAAATGATTCAATTAGTTTGAGCCAAATGTATTCATTTTCTGGAAGAAGATTTGAATCTGGAACCATTTGATCAAGCGCTGCTATACCAAGCGAAGACGGATTCGAAAGGTATTTGGTAATGCGATCCGCATGGCGCAGATTTAGTCCTAGTCCAATGATCATCCAGCTTGGAGCTTGAGTTGATGTTTGTCCACCCTCGATCAAAATTCCACCGAGTTTGGCATTATTGAGTAAGAGATCATTGGGCCATTTAAGCCTCAGACCTAATTGGTGGAGTCTAGCTTGATCAATATTGAGCACTTGAGAAATGCCATCAATTACGGCAAGGCCTACGACAAGACTCAAACCGCTTAACTCGTTTGGGCGGCAGTTAAATGGATAGGCTAAAGAAAAGCATAGAGTGTCTTCAGGTTTAGCAAGCCAGATTCGACCAGCCCTTCCTTTGCCGGCAGTTTGCTCATGCGCAATTCTGGCAACTGGGTCAATAAGTTCGCCAGCACGCCAGCGTTCCAATAAATCATCATTAGTCGATTTAGTGGTGGCAACTCTCTCTAAGATGCAATTCCAATTCATTTCGACATTGTAGAAAGGTCTGACCTAGAATTGGGGGATGCACCATGAAGACCAGCGCCCTCGTAAGTTTGTTTGGCCTCTCCAGGCCATGCCGTTGGCGCGCGCCATCAGCTTGAGCTATGCCATGCTGATCATTTATGTCAGCCTCACCCCCTTCGATTTCAGCATTCACAATGGTATTTCAGGGTGGGCTTGGCTAGTGGCCCCATTACCCCGATTTATCACCTTATTTGATGTATCCGTCAACATATTGGCTTACATCCCTTTGGGGTTTTTGTTGGTATTTGCAAGTTATCCACGTTGGCGTAATTTCGTTGCTTTG
>JALRHB010000070.1:0-6612 GCA_023253245.1 Polynucleobacter sp.
GTCTCTGATCGGGTAATTCGTTTTGAGTTTAAAAATAGTAATCCAGAGTTGCCAGTCATGGTGGCAACCTTGCCTATCTTTTCGCGCAATTGGGGTAAAAATCCTGATGGCAGCATCACACCTTTTGACAAGTTAACTTTTGAAGCGCCTTTAGCTAGTGGCCCTTATGTGATTGAGTCTTACAAAGCTGGCAAGACAATGACTTTTAAGCGCAATCCTCATTACTGGGCCGATCAGGGTGGGAAGACTTTGAATGTGCGTGTTGGCTTTTTTAATTTTGACCGAGTGGTATACAAGCTATATAGCGATGACGCGGTTCGTTTGGAGGCATTTAAAGCCGGCGAGTTTGATGCGCTAGTGGAATATCGCGCCAAGAATTGGGCTAAAAGTTATGTTGGACCCCGGTTTAATGATGGCACGCTTGAGAAAAAAGCGTTCCTAAATCACAATGGCGCAGGCATGCAGGGTTTTGCGATGAATATACGTAGACCCATCTTCCAAGATCCACGAGTTCGCCAGGCGCTGGGGTATGCGCTCGATTTTGAATGGCTCAATCGCCAACTATTTTTTGATCAGTACAGCCGAATCAACAGCTATTTTACAAACAGTGATTTGAGCGCCAACTTTGATGGACCACAAAAGCCAACCGAGGCGGAGTTGAAATTACTAAGACCACTTAAAGCGCAGTATCCGAAGTGGGTGCCAGATGCGGTATTTGGTCCAATGCCCCCTGCACCCTCGACGGCGCCTCCAGAGAGTCTGCGACAGAATTTACGCAAAGCTCGTGACTTACTAGCCCAAGCGGGATGGCAATATCGTGATGGTGCATTACGCAATATGCGGGGTGAGCCATTTCGTTTTGAGATGGTTGAGGATGGCCCTTTTTTCTTACGAGTGATCTCCTCTTACGTGCGCAACTTAGAGAAGTTGGGAATCCAGGTGGATATTCGTACTAGTGACTTTGCTTTGCATCAAAAGCGTATGGATGAATATGATTTTGATATGACGACAATTCGTTTTCCAGACTCTCAAAGTCCCGGAAATGAATTATGGGATCGGTTTGGCAGTCAGGCAGCCAAGGAGAAGGGTTCAGATAATGTAATCGGTGTTCAATCGCCTGTCGTTGATGCTTTGGTGGATGCTGTTGTAAAAGCCCAGACACGTCAAGAGTTGCAAGCGGCAACTAGGGCTTTGGACCGGGTTCTGTGGAATAGTTATTACGTAATTCCTCAGTGGTACAACCGAACTCACAGAATCGCCTATCGTAAAGAAATGCGCTATCCGCAACCTCCTTTGTATTACACCGCTGAATCTTGGATTTTGCTTAATTGGTGGAAAGAGGGGGTGCGCTAATGCAAGGGCAAATGTGGTCTTACATACTTAAGCGTGTGCTCTTGATGATTCCCACCTTATTGGGCGTTTTAACACTTACTTTTGCAGTGGTGCAGTTTGTTCCTGGAGGGCCCGTTGAGCAGTTGATGCTTGAATTGAAAGGTAAGGGCGATGCTGCTGTTAGTGGTGCGGAATCTTCAGGCGGTGGCAGTAATTATCGTGGCAGGCAAGGGGTGGATGCAGAGCGCTTAGCTGAGGTTAAAGCACTTTATGGGTTTGATAAGCCACCACTCGAGCGTTATTTCATGATGCTTAAACGTTTTGCTCAATTTGATTTGGGACAAAGTTACTATCAGCATCAAAGTGTATGGCAACTAGTTGTCTCTAAGTTACCAGTCTCAATCAGTATTGGGTTGTGGACATTCTTTTTAACGTACCTAGTATCCATTCCATTGGGTATTGCGAAGGCTGTGCGAGATGGTTCACGTTTTGATGCTATCACTAGCACAATGATTTTGGTTGGCTATGCCATCCCCGGATTTGTGTTGGGTGTATTGCTTTTAGTTATTTTTGGAGGCGGTAGTTTTTTACAAATCTTCCCTTTGCGAGGTTTAACTTCTGATAATTGGAGTGAGTTAAGCATGATGGGCAAGGTGATGGATTATTTATGGCATTTGGTTTTGCCCATTACCGCCTCTGTATTAGGGAGCTTTGCCGTTGTAACGATGCTTACTAAAAATTCCTTTCTGGAAGAAATTCGTAAGCAATATGTTTTAACGGCTAGAGCAAAGGGCCTTACAGAGAAGCAAGTTCTTTGGAAACATGTATTTCGCAATGCATTGCTTCCTCTGATAACAGGGTTTCCTGCAGCCTTTATTGGGGCATTCTTTACGGGATCCTTACTGATTGAAACTTTGTTTTCTCTCGATGGTCTTGGCTTGCTGTCTTATGAATCAGTCATGCGACGTGATTACCCAGTAGTATTTGGCACACTTTACCTTTTTACTCTCATCGGCTTATTCACCAAGCTCATTTCCGACCTTTGTTATGTCTATATTGATCCACGCATTCAGTTTGGTGCTGGAGGTGGATCATGAACCGGTGGCAGCGCTTTAAAAACAGTCGCATGGGCTATGCAAGTCTGTGGATATTCATGATTCTGTTTGGCTTGTCGATGTGCGCCGAATTAATTGCCAACGATAAGCCTTTGATGGTGCGATATCAGGGTAAGTTTTATTTTCCAATTATTAAGTCGCAACCTGAAAGAGTTTTTGGTGGCGACTTCGCAACGCCAACCGATTTTTTGGATCCTGATATACGTCGCAACATTACTACTAATGGTAATTGGGCGATTTATCCGCCCATACCCTATAGCTATGAGACCTTAAATTATTTTGCCAAGGTGCCCAATCCTGCGCCACCTTCAAGAGAAAATTGGCTGGGAACAGATGATCGTGGGCGTGATGTATTGGCACGTCTTATCTATGGCTTTCGTCTATCAATCTTATTTGGATTGGCACTCACCATAGTAGGGGTTAGTGTTGGCATCATTACTGGCTCTCTGATGGGATTTTTTGGTGGCAAGTTTGATCTTGTTTCGCAGCGACTCATCGAGATTTGGTCTGCCATGCCTGAGTTATATCTGCTGATTATTTTTGCGTCCATTTTTAATCCAAGTATTTCCTTGTTGATCATCTTATTAGCAGCTTTTGGTTGGATGGGCTTATCTGATTATGTGCGCGCTGAGTTCTTTCGTAATCGCGCCTTGGAATATGTTCGTGCAGCACGAGCTTTGGGTTTAACTAATTTGCAAATTATGTGGCGGCATATTCTTCCAAATAGTTTGACGCCGGTTATTACTTTTCTACCATTCAGAATGAGTGCTGCGATTTTGTCCTTGACGAGTTTAGATTTCTTGGGTTTAGGTGTGCCACCAGGGACGCCAAGTTTGGGTGAGTTACTGTCGCAAGGTAAGAGCAACTTAGATGCTTGGTGGATTTCGCTTTCAACATTTGTGGTGCTAGTCTCAACTTTACTCTTGCTCACCTTTATGGGTGAGGCCTTGCGAGATGCTTTTGATTCACGAAAGTCGAGCGTGATCAATAGGGGACGTGTATGACTACAACCAAGCCCCCATCATTAAATTCCCCTTTGTTACGTTTTGAAGATTTTTCGATTTCTTTTGGTTCGGGGCGCCGTGAGAAATTTGCTGTTAATCACCTCGATTTAGAGATTGGTATTGGTGAGCGTTTAGCGTTGGTTGGGGAATCCGGCTCAGGCAAAACACTGACTGCTTTAGCACCCTTGCGATTAGAGCCCGAGGGCGCCAAAGTCTCTGGGCGAATTCTCTGGAATGCTCAGCGTGATAATCGCTCACCCGTAGACCTATTGTCTTTACCTAGCTCTGATATTCGACAGATCCGCGGTCGGCAAATAGCTATGGTTTTTCAGGAGCCAATGACAGCTTTAAATCCATTATTTACCGTGGGCAATCAAATTGTTGAGGCTGTTCAGATTTATCAGCCTTTGATATCTAAAGACGATTGCATATCTGCTGCAATTGATTTGCTGCAAAAGACAGGAATTCCCGAACCAGAGAGGCGCTTTCACTCATACCCCCATCAACTTTCGGGCGGCCAACGCCAGCGCGCTATGATCGCCATGGCATTGGCATGTAAGCCCAGGTTACTCATTGCGGATGAGCCTACTACGGCACTAGATGTCAGTTTGCGTTTGCAAATTTTAGATTTACTTAAAGAGTTGCAAGAGGAGTCAAAAGATCATGGTGGTATGGCCATTCTCTTAATTACTCACGACCTGAATTTAGTGAAGCATTTTGCTCAACGTGTTGCAGTGCTCAATCAGGGCAGGCTTATGGAAGTTGGTCCTACTTCGCAAGTCTTTAATCATCCCACTGATCCTTATACGAAATCTTTAATCAATAGTGAGCCAGTGCGCAATTTAGCGCCAGTACTGCCCTTAGCACCAGTGCTATTGAAGACGAAGGCTTTGTCGGTTTCTTATCCTGGAACAGAATCTACTTCATGGTTTAAAAAGCCACCTCGTCATCAAGTTCTACGTAAGGTTGGGTTTGAGCTCAAGCAAGGGCAAACTATCGGCGTGATTGGTGAATCGGGTTCTGGCAAGACAACCTTGGGTATGGCGGTGCTAGGCTTGTTGGGTGACTCAGCAGCACAGATTCTTGGAGAGGTAGAAGTACTGGGGCAAGATTGGCAAAAACTGAAACCAGTGCAAAGACGTTCAATGCGCTCAAGCCTACAGGTAATTTTTCAAGATCCATTCGGATCTTTATCGCCGCGCATGAATGTCATGCAAATTATTTCAGAAGGTTTGGATGTTCATTTCCCTGATTTATCTCAAGCCCAAAGGGAGTCGCGTGTATTGGATATTTTGCGGGAAGTAGGGATTGATCGTTCAGCACTAACGCGCTATCCCCATGAGTTCTCTGGCGGGCAAAGACAGCGGATTGCTATTGCGCGCGCTTTAATCTTGAAGCCACAGATTTTGGTATTGGATGAACCAACTTCTGCATTAGACGTGTCGATTCAAAAACAGGTGCTTGCTTTACTATCTGAGTTGCAAAAAAAATATAACCTCGCCTATTTAATGATTAGTCATGATTTGGCAGTCATTCGCGCCATGTCCCATGAAATCATGGTTCTCAAAGAAGGCCGGGTAGTGGAATTTGGCGAAACTGAAACTCTCATCAAACACCCTCGTCAGATCTACACTAGAGAGCTCTTTGAGGCAGCCGAACTAAGCTAAAGCTATTAAAAACAATGGCTTAGCTCTCTGTCTAGGGTTTGTTCAAAACAGACTTCTTTGATAGAATGCCCCGATGTCCCTTCAAAACAAGCTTATGCGCGCATCCCTTGGCTATTTTTCTGGTGCTCTACTCCTGGTTTTAGCCTTGCTTGCTCAGCCGGTTATTGCGGCAGACGTTGGATCTGATGCGGCCAAAGAGGCGCCAGTGGAGAATGCAGCAGAGGCGACTCAAGACACTGCCAAGCAAAGTATGTTTCAAGCGGGTAAATCATATTTTTTTCGAGTGTCTGATCGCCTAGCTGACTCAGTCACGATCAAATCTGACGAGTTGATTAATCGCGCTATGGAAGTCATTGGCGTACGTTATCGCTGGGATACTCAATTGCCGCAGTCTGGATTAGATGGCAGTAGTTTCGTTGGGTATGTCTTCAAAGACAAACTCGGTTTCTTGCTTCCACGCAAATCTACCCAAATGAGTCAAGTCGGTAAGCCAGTGCAACGTGATGATTTACAGCCTGGTGACTTGGTATTTTTTAATACTATGCGCCTGACTTTTTCCCATGTAGGAATTTACGTTGGTGATAATAAATTTATTCATTCCCCATCAAAGGGCGCAAGCGTGCGCGTGGATGATCTCAATAGCCTTTATTGGGACAAGCGCTTTGATGGTGCTCGCCGCCTCTATAACGATGGCCTAGATCATAGTGAGCGTCAAGAACTTCTGAATGAAGTAAATAAGCTCAAGCGCAAAGCGCAACTACTCTAAAACATTGCAGTCTTATAAACTGGCTGCTAAATTTTTAAGCTTTCTTTAATGGCAACCATTTGTTCTTGGGTTGCAACTTCGCCAGCCAGAATCGCTGCGTTTCTAGATTTAAAGTCGCTACCACCCATTTGCTTGAGGCGAGGAGTGATGACAATATCAGCACTTTTCAGCTCATACTGATTAATACTGCGTTGCATGATTGAGATGGTTTGTTGCATCACTCCAAGGGTGCCGCTAGCATCTTGATGAAGCGGTTCCGAGGAAATGTTCACCGCAATCACAAGTGTTGCTCCCATCTGTCTAGCGTAACTAGCGGGTACTGGAGCAACGAGACCGCCATCAACATAATCTTTACCGCTGATGAACGCTGGCTGAAAAACGCCAGGGACACTACAGGAAGCGCGCACAGCAAGACCAGTATTACCTGAGCGAAACAGCACTCCTTTGCCAGACTGCAACTCTGTAGCCACAATTCCCAAAGGTATGCGCATTTGCTCTATTAATTTGTTTTGGACTTCGCGGTTAACCATATTCTGCAGGGCGTCACCCTTAATAAGTCCCCCAAATCTTCCTGAGAATGGAAGATCCCAATCAGTAATGGTAGCCTCATCTAGATTTAAGGCGAGTCGATTGAGTTCATTGCCACTGGCTCCTGAAGCTACCAATGCAGCAATTACACTCCCCGCGCTACTGCCCACGATAATATCTGGGCGTATTCCTTGTGCTTC
>JALRHB010000070.1:6622-6865 GCA_023253245.1 Polynucleobacter sp.
AGGCTTTAATCACTCCGACATGTGCAAAACCTCTAGCAGCGCCAGCACCAAGAGCAAGGCCAAGCACTGGCTTTTGTTTTGGGGTTAATGAGCAGCCTGTTGCAGCTAAAACCCCAAAACTAAGCCCCATGCCCAAAAAATGACGCCTTTTTTCTGTTTCAAGCGACTTTTCACGGGTTTGGTGTAAACATTCTTGCATATGGCTATTGTATTGAGCCTACCTTATAATCTGCCTACGGTGAG
>JALRHB010000071.1 GCA_023253245.1 Polynucleobacter sp.
ATATGCAAATGGAGAATATTTCAATATCGTAGTGAACTCATTGACCATACCCGGCACTGAAAAGCGCAACATTTGCGGTAACTCAACATAGGCTAAGACCTGAAGGCGCGACATGCCCATCGCCTGGGCTGCCAATATTTCTGCTGGGTCAACTGAGTTAAATGCCCCACGAAATACTTCGGCTAAATAGGCGGAGGCCACTAAACCCAAGCTCAGCGCCATTGCCATTAGAGGTGGCACTTTAAAGCCCATTCCAGGCAAACCAAAATACACCATGAAAAGCAGCACTAAAACTGGCACGCCACGAAAAACATAGGTATAGCAATCAATAGCAAAACTTAAGCTGGGGAAATTTAAGCGACGTAAGCTGGCGAGCGTGAGACCTACACATAAGCCGGTTGCCGCACAAACCAGCGTTACAACAACTGTATAGGAAACACCCTGCGCTAGCTTAAGCAGAATATCTAAGAAAGACACAGGGTGACCTTAACTTCTTCGCAGATGGTGACTAGTGACTTAAATTCACTTCATCCACTTATCAAGGATTGCTTTGATTTTTTCCGGACCAATCTCGTTGAGGTATTTATCAAAGTCATCACGCAATTTAGAGCCCTTAGCAAAAGCAAAACCAAGCTTGTCAAATCCCTTGAAGACATAACTACTTTGAACCGGCAACTTCAGCTTGTTTTCATAATTCAGAAACACAGGCTCTTCGATAAACGCCAGATCTAAATTACCATTTTGCAAATCAGTAATCACCTCTGCATAAGATGGATATAGCTTTACCTTGCTTAGCGAGTAGTAGCCTTTTGGCTCTAATTCATTTTTTATCAGATCGTCATATGCCATGCCCCGCGGATAACCAATTGAATATTTCTTAAGCTGATCTAGATCGGTAATTTGAATGTTCTTATTTTTCATACTCACTAGATGCCATGCATTGTCATAGTATGGCTGCGAGAAATCCATTACCTCTTTGCGCTTGTCAGTAATTGAAATTCCGGAGAATGCCACATCAGCCTGGCCACTAGAAACGGCACCTAACATTCCAGCCCAATCGTAGGGGGTCACCTTGAAAGTGCAGCCACGAGACTGGCAATAGCCCTGGAAAATATCCATGTCTACACCCACGATCTGCCCCTTATCATCAAACAACATTGGCGGGGATGCGGGAGAAACGGCCACTTTAATTTCTTTAGACTCTGGAGTTTTAGAGCAAGCCAAGATGGAAAGAGTCAAAACTGCAGCAAACAATGCCAAAACAAGGCGCTTCATGGGTATCACTCCTATCCAGTAATGTGAGGAATTAAGGCGCGACAAAGACAGCGCCTCTTACACATTAAGTATAGGGGATTTGAGGCTGTAGATGACTATTGCAGGGTATTTTTAAGGGCAGGTAACATGGGAATAGCCATTACTTCAATTCCCTCTTCCCGCAAAGCTTCGGCTTCATCCAAGGTGGTTTGACCCCGAATACTGCGCTCGGGCGATTCTTTATAGTGAATCTTGCGCGCCTCCTCGGCAAATGCAGTACCCACATCCTCCGAGCGCCCCATGAGTTCACGCATTCCTTTTAAAAAGGCAGCCTGGACTTGAGCCTCTAGTTGGGAGTGATCATTTCCAGTTAACGCTAGCATGTCACCGCTCAACACCTCGGCCACAGAATTACTATCTGCATTATTCACAGCCAATTCAGCAGAGCTTACCCCTTCTTTAGTAGAGCTTGATTTTGCAATACGAGGGGCCGATGGCATCCGAGTGATATCAGTACTATCGCAAATTGGGCAGGCAAGCAAACCTTTGTCTTGCTGTGCAAGACAATCCTCCTCAGAGGCAAACCACCCCTCAAAGCGATGGTCTAGTGGGCAAGCTAAGTTATAAACTTTCATAAGACCTATATGGGGACAAAAGTTCTAAATTCAATACTCCCATTTTAATAGGTTTGTGGGATGGCTAAGTCAAAAGCTTAGGGCTTACCAAACCCCTGCGATAACGATCTAACCAATAAGTCGCGATAGTGGTCTTAACATCGGTAATTTCCCCCTCTTCGACCCATGCTATTAGCTGCTCTAGGGGTGCGGCAAAAACATCTAAAAACTCCTCTTCATCCAGATGCCTTTTACCCAATACTAAGTCTTCAGCAAGATATATATCAATGAACTCTGTTGAATAAGAAATCACTGGATGAATGCGACGAATAAAGCTCCAGCGATTTGCGCTATACCCCGTCTCCTCCTCCAAC
Organism: Polynucleobacter sp.; assembly: GCA_023253245.1. Classification (GTDB taxonomy): domain Bacteria; phylum Pseudomonadota; class Gammaproteobacteria; order Burkholderiales; family Burkholderiaceae; genus Polynucleobacter. The sequence goes on from JALRHB010000071.1 coordinate 2,243, forward strand.
TCCCGTTTTGCACATAAGAGATGATCCTCCCCGATCTCCAACTTACCAGCAGGAATTTCTATACATGCTTTAGCAATGGGATAGCGATATTGGCGCTCCATCAATACCCTGCCATCATCCAGAATAGCCAGAATTGCCACAGCTCCAGGATGGGTTAAGTATTCACGAACAGCCTGTTTGCCATCGGGCAAACTAACCTGATCCCGTTTCATCTTGAGGAAAATACCGCCATAAATATCCTCTCCAGAAAGACGCTCTTCACGTAAGTGGCTATCACCAGAAGGTAAATCTTGGAAGGTTTTTTCAGTCATCTAAGTTACTCTTGGTCATCATTAAAAAGATTAAATTCACCTGAACCGATCATACAAAATTCAGATGACATAAAAGCAAAAGGCTCCGATGTGGAGCCTTTGTACTCAAGTAACTATGTTTATGAGCCTAATAAGGTACGGCGCATTGCATCTAGACATACCGCCATTAATCCCGCAGGAAAGATACCCAAAATCAGTACGAATACTGCATTCAAACTCAAAATACCTTTGGCATAACTAGAGCCAGAAACCTCGTTCAGATGCCCAGACTTTGGCTCATCAAAGTACATCACCTTGACCACCCTGAGGTAGTAAAAAGCACCAATAAGTGAGGCAATCACAGCAATTACCGCCAAGAAAGTATGCTCGCCATCTACTAAAGCCTCAAGCACACCCAACTTTGCTGCAAAACCTACAGTAGGTGGAATTCCGGCTAAAGAGAACATCATCACAAGACCGATGAAGGCAAACCAAGGATGACGCTTGTTTAAGCCTTTAAGATCCTCCAAGGTTTCGCAATCATGACCTTTGCGCGAGAGCATCATAAGCAAACCGAAGCTGCCAAGAGTCGTCAAAACGTAGGTAATTGCATAAAACATCGATGCGCTAAAAGCGTGATCATCAAAGACCGATAGCATACCCAGCAATACGAAGCCCATTTGTGCAATCGCAGAATAAGCCAGCATCCGCTTGATGTTAGATTGAGCAATCGCTGTGATATTGCCAACCAATAAAGATAAAACCGCTAGCAATACCAGCATAGGCTGCCAATCGCCCAATAATGGTAATAAGGTATTTACCAAAAGACGGAACAACAAGGCAAATGCAGCGATCTTTGGAGCGGCTGCAATCATCAACGTCACTGCGGTTGGGGCACCCTGATAAACATCAGGAACCCACATATGGAAAGGCACGACACCTAATTTGAATGCCAAGCCAGAGACAATAAATACCAATCCAAATGCCATCACCAAATGGTTTATACGTGGATCGGCAACCGTTCTAAAGATCTCAATTAAATCTAATGAACCAGTAACACCGTACAACATGGACATGCCATAGAGTAAGAAGCCTGAAGCCAAGGCCCCAAGGACAAAATACTTAATAGCTGCTTCTACACTCTTCTCGCTACTGTGTCGCATTGCCACCAAAGCATAGGTTGGCAAAGCCATCAACTCAAGACCTAGGTAAAGAGTCAACAGGTTCGAACCAGAAATCAAAATACATTGACCCAACAAAGCAAGTAATGCCAAAACAATAAAGTCGGGACGGAACATCGCCCTATCTGTGAGGTATTGTTTTGAGTAGATCAAGCTAATGAGAACAGCGCCACAGGAACAGGCTTTTAGTAGATTGGAGAACGGGTCTGACTGAAATAAACCATTCATGGCGACAACGGATGGATCAGCCATTCGCGCTAAATAATCAAATACGAGATAGACCAGCAAAATAATGGTGAAAAAGTAGACAAAACCAACGCCCCGTGGCGTATGAAAAATATCTTGTTCTACCCCAGGTGAAGATGGCTGGCGCTCCGGTACAAAGACGCTGGCTACCAGTAAGAGACAGGCAGCAACTAGTAAAACAAGTTCCGGCAGGATGGCAAATAGATCAAATTCTTGCATTAGCTTGTACTCAGAGTTTGCTGACAGCAACATGCTGCAGTAGATTAATTACGGCTGGATGAATAATGTCGGTAAATGGTTTTGGATACACACCCATACCAATTACGCAAACAGACAACACGGTCATCATGAAATACTCACGTGCATTGAGATCTTTTAAAGCGGCAACATGTTGATTGGTAACTGCGCCAAAGAAAACACGCTTCACCATCCACAGGGAGTAAGCAGCACCAAGAATCAAAGCAGTCGCTGCTAGGATGCCAATAACAAAGTCGTAGTCCACGGCCGCCAATATCACCATAAACTCACCAACGAATCCCGAGGTTGCTGGCAACCCACAGTTAGCCATCGCCATGAGTACGGCAAATGCCGTGAATGCAGGCATGTGATGCACCACACCTCCGTAGTCAGCGATTTGACGGGTCTGCATGCGATCATACAGAACGCCGATTGATAAGAACATAGCGCCAGCAACAAAGCCATGGGAAATCATCTGCACAATACCACCCTCAATGCCCAAAGGGCTAAAGAGGAAAAAACCAAGCGTCACAAAACCCATATGAGCAACTGAAGAGTAAGCCACCAGCTTTTTCATATCTTTTTGCACCAAGGCTACTGCACCAACATAGATCACAGCCACCAAAGACAAGAAAATAATGAATGGTCCAAGATACTGGCTTGCATCGGGAGCAATAGGCAATGAGAAGCGCAAGAAACCATAAGCACCAAGCTTAAGCATGATGGCTGCTAGCACTACCGAGCCTCCGGTAGGAGCCTCTACGTGGACATCAGGCAACCATGTATGAAGTGGCCACATTGGGACCTTAACCGCAAATGCCATAAAGAACGCAAAGAACAACAGCATCTGCTCAACAATATCCAAGCGCGCATTATGCCAAGCCAGAATATCAAATGTATTGGTAACGTTATACAGATAGAGCATGGCAACCAAAGTAAGCAAGGAGCCAAGCAAGGTGTATAAAAAGAACTTAAATGCTGCATAGATTCGGTTATGACCGCCCCAGACACCAATAATGATGTACATTGGAATCAAAGTTGCCTCAAAGAATACATAAAACAATAAGGCATCTAAGGCTGCAAACACTCCAATCATTAGTCCGGAGAGGATCATGAATGATGCCATGTACTGAGAGACCTTGGTATCAATCACTTCCCATGCGGCAATCACGACAAAAATATTGATGAAGGCTGTTAAAACAATAAACCAAACAGAGATACCATCGATACCAAGATGGTAATTAATATCGTAGCGCGGAATCCAGCTAATCTTTTCAACAAACTGCATGCCAGGATTAGCAAGATCAAAATGGATAATTAAGGGAAGTGTCGCAACAAAGCCTAAGATTGAACCAATCAAAGCAAGCCAGCGAACCCCAGCAGTAGGCTTTTCAGAACCGTAGAACAAAATAATGATGCCGAAAACAATCGGGATCCAGATGGCGTAAGAAAGAATCATGATGGCTACTTAAGTTACAAAGGCCTAGCGAACAAAAGGCAGGTAAGCGTACAAAACCCAAGCTAGCAGTACCGCCAAGCCCGCAATCATTGCGAAGGCGTAGTGGTAAAGATAGCCGGATTGCAAATGACGGATCACGGCAGAAAAGCGCCCTACTGTATGCGCACTGCCATTCACCACAAAACCATCGATTGCCTGCTGATCACCGCGATGCCACAAGACACCGCCAAGCCACAGCAAACCTTTAGCAAATACAGCCTGGTTTAAATCATCGAGATAGTATTTGTTATCCAAAAGTTTCTTAATTGGTGCAAATGCTTCAGCAACCTTCCCGGGTAACTTGGGTACCCATAGATAGCCGACTGCTGCAGTCAATACACCTAAAACAACTAAGAGCAAGACCGGCGATGTAAATGAGTGAATCGCCATGGCAACAGGGCCATGGAACTCTTCTGCCAACTCGCTCATCACCGGATGCTTTGCAATATCAATAAAGATCGAGTCACCAAAATAGGTCCCAAACAGAAGTGGCGTGATGGCGTAGTAGCCAATAATGACTGATGGAATAGCTAACAGAATTAATGGCAAGGTCACAACCAATGGTGATTCATGAGGCTTTTGACCAGGAGCTAAACCGTGATGCGCATGATCATCACCCTGCTCTGCGTGTTCATGATGATCATGAGCATGCGCATCAGCATGACCCCAGCGGACCTTGCCATGGAATACGTAGAAATACAAACGGAATGAGTACAGTGCAGTAACAAAGACACTCGCCATGACCGCAAAGTAAGCAAAACCAGCCCCAGGGATATGACTTGCAGCCACGGCCTCAATAATTGAATCTTTGGAGTAGAAGCCAGAGAAAAACGGTGTACCAATCAAAGCTAGATTGCCTAGCAACATCATGAGACAAGTGATTGGCATGTATTTCCATAAACCACCCATCTTGCGCATATCCTGTTCGTGATGCATACCTAAAATCACGCTACCTGCCGCTAGGAACAAGAGCGCTTTAAAGAATGCGTGGGTCATCAAATGGAATATCGCAACGGGGTAAGCTGATACGCCGAGAGCAACCGTCATGTACCCAAGTTGCGACAAGGTCGAGTATGCAACCACCCGTTTAATGTCGTTTT
>JALRHB010000072.1 GCA_023253245.1 Polynucleobacter sp.
ACAATTTAATGCCGTTATTTAGGCAATGCCAAATTTGTTGGGTTAACTCGCTAAAAGACGGCATGAATTTGGTGGCAAAAGAATACATTGCCGCACAGGATGAACAAAACGCAGGGATTTTGATTTTGTCTAAAAATGCGGGGGCAGCGCACCAACTTCAGCAAGCTATCTTGGTCGACCCTACCAACAATGACAGCATGATAGAGGGCTTATACCAAGCATTGACCATGACCAAACAACAACGGCAACAACGTCACCAATCGCTATTACAGGGCATTTATGAGACCCATATTGACAGGTGGCGAGCGCATTTTTTGACCGATTTAACCCACAGGGATAAACCAAATAACCCAATCACAGAGACAACAAAATAGACCATAAAACAGCCAATGAGAAACTCACAATGACACCAGTGTTGGATCATGCTTTACCTACCGACTACCACCAATCGGACTTGGGCAAATTAATCACCGCTATTTTGCAAGACTTTCGTAGAACGGTTGATACATCACCTAAACTAAGCGATGCCGCTTATGTGACACAATTAAAGCAAACTTTGTCGCAGTTGGTGCTTTTGTCCACTCAAATTGCCTTGCCCGCAAACGGTCATACTTTACAGCGCTGGCAAGTATTGGCACAGGTTGCCGCTTGTGACTTGAACTTGGTCAAATTTTTTGAGTCGGCAGATTTTAAATCTGCTGTGTCTACCGATTTCACCACTCGGGCTCGCACGAGCAATGAACTCGCACTGTATAAATCAAGACAAACGAAATTTTAGCATGCGCAGAGTCCAGGGGACTCAAGACCAGCCTAGGAAGGCTAGGCCAATCGACTTGTCAAACGCACTACACTATTCCCATGAAAATACCTCGTTCCAATACAGGGCTCAAAACACTCTTTAAAGGCACCGTCTGGATTGCCTTAGCAGCGCTCATTTTGATCGGCGTGGCTGTGATTTTCTACCTACTTTCTGCAAAAACCAGCCCATCTGGCAAACGTGTGATCAAGGGATTAGGTGATGCGGTGATCATTTCGTTTGATGCGAGCGATATTCCGCATATCCAAGCAAAAACGTCGACCGATGCCCTGTTTGCCTTGGGTTATCTTCACGCAAGTGAGCGCTCGTGGCAGATGGAGATTAATCGACGCCTTGCCAGCGGCCGCCTCTCGGAAATCTTAGGAAAAGAAACGGTATCGATCGATCGCTTCATCCGTAGCTTGGGTATTAAACATGCTGCCGAAAAACAGTTTGATCGTTACCCCATAGCAACTAAGCGATTGCTGCAATCTTATGCTGATGGGGTTAACGCTGGTAATGCCCATTTGGGCTGGGCGTTGCCAATTGAATATTTTTTAACAGGTTCCAAACCAGGTCATTGGTCTCCTAGCGATAGCATTGCCTGGATGCTCATGATGGCACTCGATCTTGGCGGCAATTGGCAAAAAGAATTACAACGCCTGGAGTTGTCGCAATTCTTGTCTACCAAGGAGATATGGGAAGTAATGCCGCCCTACTCTCCAGGCGATCAAGTTAGCAATCAAGATTTTGCAAAGATGTATCGTGATATTCAGGTTTTTAATCCACAGCTATTGGCTCGCGAACCGAAGTCAAAAAAATTACCTTCTACTGAATTAACCTTCATGGAGTTACTCGGTGGAAATGATGGTATTGGCTCCAATAATTGGGCTCTCGATGGCAAGCTAACAACTTCGGGAAAGCCATTGCTCGCCAACGATCCTCATCTTGGTTTATCTGCTCCTGCTATCTGGTACTTTGCACACCTTGAGGCTCCAGGACTAAATGTAATTGGCGGCACCCTTCCCGGTATTCCGGGGGTTGTTTTAGGCAGAACAGATCAATTTGCCTGGAGCTTTACCAACACTGGCCCAGATGTACAAGATCTCTATATTGAACAACTAGACCCCAAGCATCCTGGCACTTATCGCGGACCAGACGGGCCACTACGCTTTAAAGTGCGCCAAGAGATCATTGATATCAAAGGTGAGCCGCCCTTACGTTTCTTGGTAAAAGAATCACGTCACGGCCCAATCATTTCAGAATCATATGCCAAGGCTAAACGCACGATTAATACTGAACGGTATGCATTGGCCTTACGTTGGACAGCCTTAGATATTGAAAATCAATCTGTTGTGGGATTACTTGAAATGAATCACGCAAAAGATTTGGAGAGTTTTAAGCAGGCATTGCGCAAAAATTATGCTCCTATGCAAAACGTTGTCATGGCAGATGTGAAGGGCAATATTGCATTCCAGGCAGCAGGAGTTGCCCCGAAACGCACACTCCATCAAGGCCTTTATGGAGTTGCCCCGGCCCTTGGTTGGGAAAAACAATATGACTGGTCTGGCTACGTACCATTTGATCAACTGCCAAGTAGCGATAATCCCGAAAGCCATTGGATAGCAACTGCGAATCAAAAAATAATCTCCAGCAACAATCCCAACCCTTTAACGGGTGATTGGGAAATGCCGACTCGCTATGACCGCATTGTTGAGCTTATTCAAGCTAAGTCAGTTCATGATTTTGGCTCCATGAAAGCAATGCAGGGGGATACTTTATCTCTTGGCGCCACGCCATTACTAAATCTATTTAAGTCTGCACAGTCAAAGCATACTTTGGCTCATCAAGCGGCTGAGCTGAGCAAAAATTTTGATGGCAATATGAAGCTTGATAGCGTTGGTGCACTGATCTTTAACGCCTGGGCAGACCAACTGACGCGCCACCTTTTTTCTCGCCTAGGCTATTTCTTTACTGAAAATTATGGCTCGCGCCACTTTAGACAGGCCCTCATCTTACAGCTCGAAAATCCCAATAGCCCTTGGTGTGATGATCCTAAGACCAATCAATTGGAAACTTGTGCAGACGCCGCTAACCTAGCGCTTGATAAAGCCTTGGAGCAATTGAGCAAACAGTTTGGTAACAATCCACAGAATTGGACCTGGGGAGGCGCTCATATCGCCGTGTCTGAGCACCGCCCTTTTAGCAAGGTACCTCTGCTAGGGAGTTTTTTTAACCTCCGCCAACCCTTTCCTGGCGATAGCTTTAGCGTGAACGTAGGTCGCCTGGAACTGCTCAAAGCAGATAACCCTTTTGAAACAAAACAGGCACCGAGCCTCAGAGCAATCTACGACCTTGCCAATCCAGAAGAATCCCTCTTTATTTACCAGTCTGGTCAATCTGGCTGGGTACAGAACCAGCTTTATCGCAATATGAGCCCGTTGTGGGCTAAGAATGAATATTTGCCGCTACAAATGAAACCAGCAAACAGCATCCGCCAGCTTGAGTTAAATGTGAAATAAATCCTTACTGTCAGTCTAAAATAGCAATAAACCAATTAAGACCACCACAACCATGAAAAAAATATCTTCCTTTGCCCTCTTTGCTGCCTTATGCGTCCTCCCGATTTCCCATAGCTTTGCTGCCTGGAAAGAGCTCGGATCAAACGCGCTGATGGTGGTGTATGTTGATCTCGATACCGTTAGCGCTGTTGGTGAAAAAGCCCAAATCATGTCCATGCTGGACTTCAAGAAACCGGGTGTCAATCCCAAAACCAAACAGCCCGTGAACTCCATTATCGGAATTAATGAATACAACTGCCCTGCAGTGAGCTATCGCCCTATCGAATACAAAGAATTTTCGGGCAATAAGGGCACAGGTGATGTTGTGTCAGATAACAAAACTCCAGATAGTGAATTCGAACCTGTTGTAAACGAATCCTGGGCTGCTGGAGTATTTAACGTTGTTTGCCAACGCAAGTAAATTACGTCGATCCGTAGTCATTTCTGGCAGATCTCAAGCCTCGCTTGGGTCTGCTTTTTTATTGCGTGTTCTTGGCTTTAGTATTCTTCTGAGCATTAATGGCTGTGCAGCCCCAATCGTGGCCCTTGGTAGCAGCACCACAGCAGTAGCAAGCTCAGCAGGAACCGCGGCAGCCTCAGTAGCAGTAGCCAACCCAAGTACAGCTGTCAGCGCTGTCTCTACCGTAACCACCGGAAAATCTCCTCTTGAACACGCCGCCTCTGCAGCCACTAAACAAGATTGCAATTTTCTCAACGCTCTGGGCTCAAAACCTATCTGCGTAGATATCCCCATACCTCAAGTCAAAGATATGAGCGAGCCTTATCCCGGGCCTGCTGACCACCCCTTGGTCGAAAAACAAAAGTGAAACTGTTTGTCGACAATAGTTTTACGGTAACTCGACATACAGTCTAAAATTGGTGAAATATTCCCTTGAAATCATGAAGCAATGACAACTGAAAACTATTACCTGACCCTCACCTGCCCTAATCGCCCAGGCATTGTTGCCGCAGTTTCTACCTATATTTTTGAATTAGGTGGAGATATCGAAGAAGCGCAGCAATTTGATGACAAAGCATCCAAAAGATTCTTTATGCGCGTTAGCTTTAGCTGTGCTGCAGATGCAAAAACGCTGCGCGATGGTTTTGTAGATATTGCCAAACGTTTTGACCTCACTTGGAACTTGCGTGCAGTAAAAGAACTTAAGCGCGTCTTGATCATGGCATCAAAATTAGACCATTGCTTAGTTGACTTGCTCTACCGTTGGCGCATTGGCGAATTACCGATGATCATCTGCGGCATCGTATCCAACCATCCGCGCGATGTGTATGCCAGTATCGATTTTGCTGGTATTCCGTTTTATCACTTGCCAGTGACCCCAGAAACTAAAGCAGCTCAAGAAGCAAAGTTATTAGAAATCATTGCAGATTCAAAAGTAGATATGGTCATCTTGGCGCGCTACATGCAAATACTTTCTGATGACCTATCTACCAAGTTATCTGGGCGCTGTATTAACGTGCATCATTCATTCTTACCAAGCTTTAAAGGCGCTAAGCCCTACCATCAAGCTCATGCTCGCGGTATCAAGCTTATCGGCGCAACTGCGCACTTTGTTACTAGCGATTTGGATGAAGGTCCGATCATTGAACAAGACGTCACTCGTGTAACTCATGGCGATACACCAGATGATTTAGTGCGCAAAGGTCGCGATTTAGAGCGTACTGTTTTGTCGCGCGCGCTTCGTTACTACCTACATGATCGTGTTCTCATTAATGGCGCCACTTCGGTTGTTTTTTCCGACTAAAACCCATCCCGAGGCTAATATCAAATGATCTCTGGCCTCGTTCAAATTCTGTTGTTTCAAAGTCTTGGTGAGTTAATTTCTAAATTTGCTTTGCCAACGCTGCCAGGGCCAGTCATTGGGCTGGTCTTATTGATTCTTTGGCTGGTTCTGCGCAAAGGTATTAATTCAGAATTGGCCATGGTGGCTGATGTCTTCAGTCAGTATCTGGGCTTACTCTTTGTTCCAGCTGCAGTAGGCGTTGTTCTTTTTCTTCCACAATTACAGGAAAATGCACTTGCCATTATTAGCGCTTTGGTCGGCAGCGTTATTCTCACTATTGCCACTGCTGCACTTGTTGCAAGGCTCTTAAGCTCTAAATCTGATGGAGAGGGCCAATGAGCGAGAAGCACTCGATTGTTGAAATATGGGTTTATCTCTCAGGCAGCCCTTTATTTGCCCTCTTTATTACTTTAGCCGCCTATCAAACTGGTTTATGGATATATAAAAGTAGTAAACAAAACCCACTGGCAAATCCGGTAGCGATTGCCATTATTTTGGTTGCAAGCATTATTCAGTTACTCAAGATGCCTTATGCCACCTACTTTGAAGGCGCACAATTTATTCATTTTCTTTTAGGCTCTGCGACAGTATCTCTGGCAATACCAATTTATAGAGGCTTAAGTAGCTTGAAGGGACGCTCACTCCCTTTACTAGCCTCCTTGGTAGCGGGCAGCCTTGTATCTATTGGCAGCGCCGTTAATATCGCCAAATTATTTGGGGCCGATAATAGTATTACTGGCGCCATGTACCCTAAATCTGTAACTGCTCCCATTGCGATGGGTATTGCCGAACGTATTGGCGTATCACCAACCCTCACCGCAATCTTTGCTGTAACAACTGGAATTCTTGGGGCCATTTTGGCTCCATTTATTCTCAATGCGCTTGGCATGAAAGCATGGTGGCAACGGGGCTTTGCCATTGGCATTGGCGCGCATGGTATTGGCACCTCAAGAGCCTTTAGTATTCATCCCGAGGCAGGTACTTATGCCAGTCTTGCGATGGGTATGAATGGTGTTATCAGCGCGGTTGCTATCCCCATTCTCTATCATCTCTTTAACTGAACTCGAGTAAACCTATGTTGATTTCTCCTCCCTATGGCGGTGGCCGTGCACCAGTGCTAGCAAAAAATATTGTGGCGAGCTCGCAGCCCCTTGCCACTCAGGCTGGAATTGAGGCTTTGCAAAATGGCGGTAATGCCGTTGATGCTGCGCTTGCATGTGCAGTCACATTGACAGTAGTTGAGCCCACCATGAATGGCCTGGGAGGTGATGGATTTGCACTCGTATGGGATGGCAACAAACTCCATGGTATGAATGCCTCTGGAAGAGCGCCAGCCGCATGGACACCGGAGTTTTTTTCCGGAAAAACTGCAATGGATCCAATTGGCTGGAATACCGTTACCGTTCCAGGCGTTGTCTCTGGTTGGATTAATCTCTCGCGAAAATTTGGCAAACTCCCTTTTGCCCAACTTTTTAAAAGAGCGGTCGACTATGCAGAACATGGTTTTCCCGTCTCCCCAGTCATTGCACGTCAATGGAGAGAAGCAGTACCCATTCTTAAAAATCAACCAGGCTTTGCTCAAACCTTTTTAATTGATGGGAAAGCTCCTAGCGCGGGACAAATTTGG
>JALRHB010000073.1 GCA_023253245.1 Polynucleobacter sp.
CATGACTAGCCTTTTAAGTGGTCAAGGTCTTCAGCATTGATAGTGTCAACCTTACGGAAAAGCACAACCAAAATTGCCAAGCCAATTGCCGCCTCGGCAGCAGCCACAGTCAAAATAAAGAATACGAATACTTGACCAGCCATGTCACCCAAATAATGGGAAAAGGCAATGAAGTTCATGTTCACCGAAAGCAACATCAATTCAATGGCCATTAAAAGCACGATGACGTTTTTACGGTTCAAGAAAATACCAATGACACTGGTTGCAAATAATATTGCGCCAAGGACTAGGTAGTGCGCCAGGGTAATTGTCATTTTTTCTCCCCGCGAGCGTCTTGCTTGGCAGCCATATCAGAACCCATCTTAATAACACGCATACGATCTTCAGAGTTGACGTTAACCTGCTCATGCACGTTTTGAGATTTAGAATCTTTACGATTGCGCAGAGTCAGAGCCACGGCTGCAATAATTGCTACCAGCAGTATTACACCTGCTACCTCAAAGGCATAGACATAATCAACAAAGATCAACATCCCAAGAGCTTGTGTATTACTTGCCATCATCTCTTCAGGCATTGGTTGAACAGGGGCACTAGTTCCCACAAAACTGCGAATTAAGACAATAGAAATCTCTAAAACGATGACTGCACCCATCAAAAAAGCCAATGGGAGAAATTTCTTGAAATCCCGACGCAGGTGCTCTAGATCCAAATCGAGCATCATCACCACGAATAAGAAAAGCACCATCACAGCGCCCACATAAACCAAGATCAAAGCTAAGCTTAAGAACTCTGCCTTGAGTAGCATCCACAGACCAGAAGCGCAAAAGAAAGATAGCACCAAAAACAATGCTGCATGCACTGGGTTACGGGCAGTAATCACACGCAATGCTGAAATTACCAAAAGCCCAGCAAAGGCGTAGAAAAATACCGCAAAGAGAGTTGAAGGATCGAATGTCATAGGATATTTAGCTTTATTCGATTAACGGTAAGGTGCATCGGCTGCGCGATTAGCGGCAATTTCTTTTTCATACTTATCACCTACCGCCAAGAGCATTTCTTTTGTAAAGTACAAATCACCGCGCTTATCACCAAAATACTCAAAGATATTAGTTTCAACAATAGCGTCCACTGGGCAAGCTTCTTCGCAAAAGCCACAGAAAATACATTTTGTTAGATCAATGTCGTAGCGACTGGTACGCCTTGTACCATCATCGCGCTCTGCAGTATCAATCGTAATCGCGTAGGCTGGGCAAACCGCCTCGCACAATTTGCAACCGATACAACGCTCTTCACCATTCTCGTAACGGCGCAAGGCATGCAAACCACGAAAACGAGCAGACTGAGGCGTTTTCTCTTCTGGGTATTGAACGGTAATTTTTGGCTTAAAGAGATAGCGACCAGTAATAGACATGCCAGTCAAAATATCTTTGAGCATCAAGCTATCGAGGAATTGGGAAACTTTCTTAAACATGATTAGTCAACTTATTTCCAAATATTCCATGGAGAAACAACCCATGCGCCAACGACAACCACCCAAAATACGCAGATGGGAATAAAGATCTTCCAACCTAAACGCATGATTTGGTCGTAGCGGTAACGTGGCAAAGTCGCACGTAACCAAATCACACAAGATAGAAGAATGAAGGTTTTGGCAAATAACCAGAAGAATCCTGGAATGTCGCGCAAGATTGGCAGATCAACAATCGGCAACCAACCACCTAAGAACATGGTGGAAGCTAAGGCTGCAATCAGAATCATATTGGCGTACTCCGCCAAGAAGAACATGGCAAACGCCATGCCGGAGTACTCAACCATATGTCCAGCCACAATTTCAGACTCACCCTCAACCACGTCAAATGGATGGCGATTGGTTTCAGCTACGCCTGAAATAAAGTAAATCAAGAACATTGGCAACAAAGGCAACCAATTCCAAGACAGGAAATTAAGGCCCATGCTAGCAAAATAGCCCTGCTCTTGCGAGGCAACAATTTCACTCAAATTCAAAGAGCCTGAAGTAAGCAATACAGTGACTAGAGCAAAGCCCATAGCAATCTCATAAGAGATCATTTGCGCTGAAGCACGCATAGCACCAAGGAAGGGGTATTTAGAGTTGGATGACCAGCCCGCCAAAATCACACCGTACACACCAATTGAAGTAATGGCCATGACGTACAACAAGCCGGCATTCACATCAGCCAAAACTAACTTTGCTTGAAAAGGAATTACGGCCCATGCTGCAAAAGCAGGCGTAATCACCATCACAGGAGCAATAATGTAGAGAACTTTACTTGCTCGGGCTGGAGAGATGATCTCCTTCATTAAGAGCTTTAAGGCATCGGCAATCGGTTGCAAGAGGCCCAATGGCCCCACTCGATTTGGGCCAAGACGAATATGCATCCAACCAATCAACTTTCGTTCCCAAAGCGTGAGGTAGGCAACCGCTCCGAACATTGGCAAAACGATAATTACGATTCGCACTAATGCCCAGACCAGAGGCCATAAAGATCCAAAGATAGCCTCGCCTTGACTGGTGATGAGGTTCAAGAAATTATCCATCTCGTCCCTTAAGCCTTACTAACAGTTACTGGGCCGAACATAGACCCTAATTTTGCGCTAGCCAGAGTACCCGCAGAAATTCTGACGGCACCATTCGCTAAATTCGCCTCTAAAGTTGCAGGTAAATCTACTGATTGGCCATCTTGGGTAACACGCACAGCATCACCCTCTTTTAATCCCAACTCAGTAAACAGCTTTTGGCCAAGCCCAATTTGATTACCGCGCTTTGCATCACGCGTTAATTGCAATGCAGGTGCGCGTCTTACAATCTGATCGCCACTATAAATGTTGACATCGGAGACACGCTCAATAGAGCTATCGGATATCACTGAAGAAATGGTAGCAGACCCTTGATTATTCAAAAGCTTGCAATAATCTTCTGGCAAGGCTTCGCTCAAAACCTCTTCCGGCAGATTAAATAAGAAGCCATCTAGACTCAATAAACCACCAAGCACTCTTAAGACCTTCCACGCTGGACGACTATCTCCCAAAGGTTTAACGGCAGGCTGAATAGTTTGTGCGCGACCTTCTGCGTTCACAAAAGTCGAAACTGTTTCGGTATAGGTAGCAATAGGCAAAATAACATCAGCTACCTCTAACAAATCAGGGCTTTGATAAGCACTCAAAGCAATGACCGTATTAGCCTTTGCTAGAGCTGCGCGCGCTTGCTGAGGATTTGGTAAATCTAAATCAGGCTCTACATTCATTAACAAAACAGCACGACGTTCCCCAGAGAGAACAGAATTCACACCAACACCATTCGCGCTAACCAAGCTTGCACCAACTGCATTTCCACCAATCGGCAAATATCCGAGGGTAGCGCCTGTTTGAGCAGAGATAAACTGAGCTAAGGCATGCAAACTAGAAGCTGCAGGGTGAATTTGTGCAGCAGAACCAATTAGAACTGCGCCTGCTGTGCCTGATAGCAGACTATCAGCAATTGCTTGAGCTGCTGGGGAAATAGAAGAAATCGATACACCAGCTGGCAAGGGAACAGATTTTGCTTTTGCAATCGCATTGGCAACCTCGCCCAGTGCATTAACCCATTGACTAGGCACACTTGAAATATTGGCCACAGTATCAATCAACCAATCATCGCCACCAGCATCAATACGGGTTACTTGTAATCCACGCTTGGAAGCAGTGCGTAAGCGTGCGGCAATTAAAGGCTGATCCTTGCGTAAGAAACTGCCAAGCACTAGAACGCGATCAAGCTCACTTAATTTGCTAATAGGCATTCCCAACCAAGGTGCCGATGCAGCACCCTGCACATCAGTTTGGCGTAAGCGTGTATCTACCTGGCTAGAACCCAGACCACGAATGACTTTTTGCAACAGATGAAGCTCTTCCGTACTGGAGATTGGATGCGCTAAAGCGCCTATCGCCTCAGGACCACTTTCAGCGCTAATCGTTTTGAGTGATCGTGCAACGTAATCCATTGCAGATTCCCAATCAGTCTCTAACCACTGGCCACCTTGCTTCACCATCGGAACAGTGACACGATCCGCACTGTTTAAACCTTCATAGGCAAAACGATCGCGATCGCTAATCCAACACTCGTTGATTGCTTCATTTTCCAAAGCAACAACCCGCATCACTTTGTTTGCTTTAGTTTGCACAGTAGTATTCGCGCCTAAACTATCGTGAGGACTGACCGAACGTTTACGCCCCAATTCCCAAGTACGGGCAGCATAGCGAAATGGCTTACTAGTTAATGCCCCTACTGGGCATATATCAATCATATTTCCAGAAAGCTCTGAATCAATTGTTTGGCCAGCAAAAGTAGTGATCTCCGAATGCTCGCCACGGTTCACCATACCCAACTCCATAACACCGGCCACTTCTTGGCCAAAGCGAACACAACGGGTGCAATGAATACAACGTGACATCTCTTGCATGGAGATGAGTGGGCCCACATTCTTATGGAAAACCACGCGCTTTTCTTCTTCGTAGCGAGAACTCGATTTACCGTAACCTACCGCTAAATCCTGTAACTGGCACTCACCACCTTGATCGCAAATAGGACAATCCAAGGGATGGTTAATAAGGAGAAACTCCATAACCGATCTTTGCGCTTCTACGGCCTTAGCAGAATGCGTTAAGACCTTCATACCTTGAGTGACTGGGGTTGCGCAAGCAGGAAGAGGTTTTGGCGCCTTCTCTACCTCGACCAAACACATACGGCAATTAGCGGCAATAGATAATTTCTTGTGATAGCAAAAGTGCGGAATATAAGTGCCGAGCTTGTTAGCGGCGTGCATCACCATTGAACCTTGCGGAACTTCTACTGCCTTACCATCTAATTCGATTTCAACCATGCTCACTTTAAGATGTCCCGTGCTCAATAACTTATAAAGGTTTCGCAGAATCCAAGCAGCGCTTATGCTCTACGTGGTACGCAAATTCATCCATGTAATGCTTCAACATGCCACGTACTGGCATTGCAGCAGCATCGCCCAAGGCGCAAATGGTGCGCCCTTGAATATTGGCCGCTACATCATTCAATAAATCTAAGTCCTCGGGTCGACCTTGTCCATGCTCAATACGATGAACAATTCTCCATAGCCAACCCGTACCCTCACGACATGGGGTGCACTGACCACATGACTCTTCGTGATAGAAATAAGACAAGCGCTCCAATGCGCGGACCATACAACGTGTTTCGTTCATCACGATCACCGCACCAGAACCGAGCATCGACCCTGCTTTAGCAATGCTGTCGTAATCCATCGTTAAATCCATCATTTGAGCACCAGGCACAACTGGCGCTGATGAACCGCCTGGGATGACTGCCTTAAGGGCTTTGCCGTCACGCATGCCACCTGCTAGCTTTAATAATTCGGCAAAAGGAGTGCCCAAAGGAATTTCATAGTTACCTGGATGCACTACATCTCCAGAGACTGAGAAAATTTTAGTTCCACCATTATTGGGCTTACCTAAATCTAAATAGGCTTGACCACCAATGGCCATAATGAAAGGTACAGCGGCGAAAGTTTCGGTATTGTTAATCGTTGTTGGTTTGCCATACAAACCAAAGCTTGCAGGAAATGGTGGCTTAAAGCGAGGTTGACCTTTCTTACCCTCAAGCGACTCAAGAAGCGCAGTCTCTTCACCGCAAATATAAGCACCCCAACCTGGAGCAGCATGTAGTTGAAAGGAAAAATCACTACCCATGATCTTGTCGCCAAGATAGCCAGCAGCCCGAGCCTCTTCAAGCGCCTCTTCAAAGCGGGAATACACTTCCCAGATTTCGCCATGAATATAGTTGTAGCCAACGGTGATACCCATCGTATAGGCACCAATAATCATGCCTTCAATTAAGGCATGCGGGTTGTAGCGCATGATGTCGCGGTCTTTAAATGTACCCGGCTCACCCTCATCACTATTACAAACTAAATACTTTTGACCCGGAAATTGACGTGGCATAAAGCTCCACTTCAAACCCGTTGGGAAACCCGCACCACCACGACCACGTAAGGATGATGCTTTTAACTCAGCGATGATGGCATCTGGCGCAACCTTATCATTAAGAATGCGACGCAACTGTTGATAACCACCGCGACTCTCATAATCCTTCAAACGCCAGTTATTACCATTCAATCCAGCAAGGATCAAAGGCTTGATGTGTCTATCGTGCAAACTGGTCATGCCGCCTTCCCTTCCGCACGTAACTCATTCAATAGAGCATCAATTTTCTCTTTGCTCATAAAGCTACACATCCGCTTATCGTTTACCAGCATAACTGGTGAATCACCACAAGCCCCCATACACTCACCTTCTTTAAGAGTAAAAGTGCCGCAAGCTGTGGTTTCGTTATAGCCAATACCTAAGGTTTCCTTAAGGTAATTAGCAGCGGTTTCACCATGAGTAAGCTGGCAAGGTAAGTTAGTACAGATAACTAACTTGTACTTACCAATAGGCTTGGTGTTGTACATATTGTAGAAAGTGGCCACTTCGTCGACTGCAATAGTTGGCATACCTAAAATTTGCGCCACTGTCTCAATTACTTCAGGTGAAACCCAACCTACTTCAGTTTGGGCAGCAATCAGGGAAGCCATCACAGCAGATTGCTTTTGCTCTGGGGGATATTTCGCGACATTGCGCGCAATGTCTGCGAGCGTTTTGTCTGATAGTTGAATCGTTGTTG
>JALRHB010000074.1 GCA_023253245.1 Polynucleobacter sp.
GCACCATGGTCGATACCTGGGCCACTGTTGGCTCTTGCGCCCAAATTGGCAAGAATGTCCATCTTTCTGGGGGCGTTGGCATTGGCGGTGTTTTAGAACCCATTCAGGCGGGACCGGTCATTATTGAAGATAACTGCTTTATTGGCGCTCGCTCTGAGGTGGTTGAAGGTGTAGTTATTGAAGAGAATGCCGTTCTCTCTATGGGCGTCTATATTGGTCAAAGTACCAAGATCTACGATCGTGAAACCGGTGAAATTCATTACGGTCGCGTTCCAGCCGGTTCAGTGGTCGTTCCTGGCTCACTTCCCTCTGCTTGCGGCAAGTACAGCCTATATGCTGCAGTGATTGTCAAAAAAGTAGATGCTCAAACTCGTGCAAAGACTGCTATTAATGAACTTTTACGCGATTAAGCGCTAGAGCCAATTCATGAGCGCCGCCCTTGAGTTAACAGAAGCCCTAATCGCCTGTCGATCAGTCACCCCAGCTGATGGAGGTTGCCAGGAACTAATTGCTAAACGATTACAAGCAATTGGCTTTCATACTGAGAGTGTTGTTAGTGGTCCAGATAACTTTCAGGTAAGCAACTTGTGGGCAATCAAAAAAGGAAGTGCTGGCGACGAAGGTAAGGTGCTGATGTTTGCTGGTCACACTGATGTTGTGCCCACTGGTCCACTTGAGAAATGGGAGAGTGATCCTTTTACCCCCACCATTCGCAATGGCATGCTCTATGGTCGTGGTGCGGCGGATATGAAGACCTCTTTAGCGGGTTTTGTAGTGGCCACAGAAGAATTTGTGATTGCACACCCCAATCACAAAGGTTCGATTGCTTTTTTAATTACTAGCGACGAAGAGGGGCCGGCGAATGATGGCACCGTCATCATGTGTGACAGGCTAAAAAAACATGGCCAGCGTTTGGACTACTGTGTGATTGGTGAGCCAACCTCCGTAGAACAGTTAGGCGACATGATTAAAAATGGTCGCCGCGGCTCTCTTTCTGGAAAGCTTCGTATCAAGGGCATCCAAGCACATATTGCTTATCCCCATCTTGGCAAGAACCCTATTCACCTCTCCGCTCCAGCGATTCAAGCTTTAGTGGATACCGAGTGGGACAAAGGAAATGAATATTTCCAACCAACGAGTTTTCAGATTTCTAATATTCATGCGGGTACAGGGGCTAACAATGTAATTCCTGGCGAATTAACGATTGATTTCAACTTCCGCTTCTCTACAGAAAGCACACCAGAAAATTTACGCGCTCGTCTTGAAGAAATCTTGACTAAGTCTGGTCTTCAATTTGAAGTTGATTGGGTGCTTGGCGGCAGCCCATTTATTACGAGTGATGGCGCTCTTGCCGGCGCCCTCCGAAAAGCCATCAAATCGGAAACCAAGATCGATACTGAATTATCCACCACTGGCGGCACGAGTGATGGTCGTTTTATTGCCAAGATTTGCAAAGAGGTTGTCGAATTTGGTCCACTCAATGCGACAAGCCATAAGATTAATGAGTGCGTCATTATTGATGATGTCGTACCACTCAAAAATATCTATCGCAAAACCCTCGAGCAGCTTGTAGCTTAATCTTTAGCCTATTTCCATGGACCCCGAGCCTGCGCAACCACTCACTATTGATCAATGTATTGATCAATTAACAAAAAAACTTCAATCCGCTGATTTGTTTTACGGCCATGGCGCGGTTGATGCGTCTAGCGAAGCTTTGTGGATTGTGAGCAAGCAATGTGATATGAGCCCCACTGAGGCACTTGATCATTTGGATCAAGTCATGAATGCAGATCAAATCTCTGCAGCTTGGGAGGTGGCTCGTACTCGAATTTCTACCCGCAAACCTTTAGCCTATATTTTGGGCGAAGCCTGGTTAATGGGGGTACCCTTTTACGCCAGCGAGCAAAGCATTGTTCCTCGCTCTTGGATTGCCGAATTGATTGTCAATGGCTCACTCGAACCATGGTTGCCTGCAGATGGAAAAGCCTTGGATCTGTGCACAGGAAATGGTTCATTAGCCATATTGCTAGCAATAGCTTGCCCAGATATTCATGTCAGCGCCTGCGATATTAGTCTACCTGCTTTAGCAGTAGCCTCCAGAAATCTGGATCGTCATGGCTTGAGTACTCAAGTCGAATTATTTGAGGGCGACTTATGGGAAGCATTACCTGAACCCCATGATGAAAACCGCTTTGATCTGATTATCTGTAATCCACCCTATGTGAACTCAAGCTCAATGAGTGCACTACCCCCCGAGTATCATGCAGAACCTGCTTTAGCACTGGCTGGTGGTGATGATGGCATGGATTTGATTCGTCAGATTATTGCTGGAGCACCCAACTACATATCTGAGCGTGGCGCACTTCTCATTGAGATTGGCAATGAGTATGAAAACTTCAAAAAGGCATTCCCACAAATTCCAGTAATTTGGATGGAAGTATCAGCTGGTGATGAGCAGGTGTTACTCATACAAGCCGAAGATTTAAGACAACTTTAAGCTTATTGACTCAGCTCTGCCGCCGCAGAAATAGCTTGATCGACCCGCTCTACGGGTATCACCCGTAAACCAGCAATCTTGGTCTTGGGCATGTTGGCTTTCGGAATAATGGCTACAGTAAAACCCAGCTTAGCAGCTTCTTTCAAACGTTCTTGACCACGCGGACAAGGGCGAATCTCCCCTGCCAAACCGACCTCACCAAAAACAATCAGCTCTTTAGGTAATGCTTTATTCCGAATCGAAGACTGAATAGCCAATAAGACTGCCAAATCAGCAGCAGGTTCTGAAATTTTGACACCACCCACTGCATTTAAAAAGACATCCTGATCAAAGCAAGCTATACCCGCATGGCGATGGAGCACCGCCAAGAGCATTGCTAAGCGAGCTTGCTCAAGACCTACTGCCAAGCGTCTTGGGTTTGGAATATGCGCAGTATCTACTAAAGCCTGAATTTCAACCAGCAAAGGACGACTGCCCTCTTGGGTTACCAACACACAGGCGCCGGGCACCGTGTCGGCATGTTGCGAAAGAAAGATGGCAGATGGGTTAGCAACGCCACGCAAACCCTTTTCTGTCATCGCAAAAACACCGAGCTCATTGACAGCTCCAAAGCGATTTTTAATCGAACGCACCAATCTAAAGGAGGAGTGAGTATCTCCCTCAAAGTACAGCACAGTATCGACAATATGCTCTAACACGCGGGGGCCAGCTAAGTGACCATCTTTGGTGACGTGACCCACCATCAGCACACAAATGCCACTAGACTTAGCCGCTCTTGTTAGTTGGGCAGCACATTCTCGAACTTGCGCAACAGAACCGGGTGCCGAGCTAAGCACTTCTGAATACAGAGTTTGAATGGAATCAACCACCAAGACTTGTGGCTTGACAGTATCCATAATGGACAAGAGTTTTTCCAGCTGAATTTCTGCCAATACTTCAAGTTGAGGGGCATCCAAAGAAATCCGTTTAGCACGTAGTGCAATCTGCCCGGCAGACTCTTCGCCACTACTGTATAGAACGTTCATACCTGAAGCACTCATTTGAGCGAGGGCCTGAAGCAAGAGGGTGGATTTACCAATCCCCGGGTCGCCACCCAAAAGAACGACGCCGCCAGGAACTAAGCCGCCACCCAGGACACGATCAAACTCCTCAACACCAGTGCTAAATCTTGGCAAGTCCTCAGCAGAAATAGCCGATAACTTTTGACGCGGTAAAGATTGCGCTAGGCCCTGGAAACGAGTATTTGAGGTAATTTCTGGCAAACCTTCTTCAAGCGTATTCCAGGCCTGACAGGAAGGGCACTGGCCCTGCCATTTTGCAGATGTGCCGCCACAAGATTGGCAGATATAAATTGTTTTGATTTTTGCCAAAGTATTAATCGAGCTGAGTGCCCGCTTTATTTTCTTGCGCACGTTTAGGCGCATCTTTACGACGTTGCTCTAAGTCTGCCGCACGAGCAGCAGCAGCTTTTTGCTTCTCTTCATACTCTTTTTGATTGGCTGCACGTTCAGCAGCTTTTTCTGCAGAATCTCGTTCGGCAATTTTCTTGGCATCACGCTGATCCTTAAGACTAGCGCGCAACTTACGCTGCACTTCATGCAATTCAACCTCTTGAGCACGTATGGGATCAATTTCCTTGCGATACTGGGCGCGAGATTCGCTTAAACAGCGATTAACCCAATACTTTTGGTAGCACTCAGAATTGGTTTTTTCCCAGCGGTACTTCGCCCAATCGCGCTGAAGCTCCAGTTCACGCTCAATTTGATTGAGTTGCTCCAATTGCGCTTCCTCGGCAGGAGTGGCATAAAGGCTATGGCTAAAAAAACCAAGCAAAAGCATAAATCCCAGATGCAGAGCCTTAGATGAAGAAAATAGCCTTCTCAAATCTCTACCTTTGCGCCAAGTTCAACCAATCGATTTGCAGGAATTCTAAAGAAGTCTGATTGACGTGCGGCATTCTGATACATCCAACAAAACAGGCGTTCACGCCAGATAGCCATTCCTGGAATAGCAGATGGAATAATAGTATCGCGAGATAAAAAGAAGGAAGTATTCATCAGATCAAATTTCATGCCAAAGGTCTTTTCGATGAGGTGAATAATGGTACCCATATCTGGCGTCTCTTTGAAACCATACACCGCACGCACAACATGGATATTGCCACCCAAGTCCTTCATAGTGATTCGATCTTCATCATTGACGTAAGGCACATCCCAAATGCTCACCTTCAAAAAGAAAACACGTTCATGAAGCACGTGATTGTGCTTTAAATTATGTAGAAAAGAAACGGGCAAATAATCCACATGCGCTGTTAAAAATACTGCAGTACCTTCAACTCGATGCGGTGGGTGCTTGAGTAATGACTCAATGAAACTGCTCAGCTGAATGCCCTCATCCATTGCTCGCTTGCGCAAAATTTGACGACCCCTAAACCAGGTAATTAGACAGGTAAAGCAGAGTAATCCAAGTGCCAATGGGTACCAACCCCCATCTTTAATCTTAATCAGCGTTGCAGTCCAGAAAGCTAAATCAACTACAAAAAAAGTTGATGTAATAGCACTCACTAAAAGAATATTCATTCTCCATTCGCGAAACATCACGACCGCCAACAAAATGGTAGTGATCAGCATGGTTGAAGTGACTGAAATACCATATGCGGCAGCTAAGTTAACTGACTCTCTAAATTCAATGATGGTTACTACCACCATGAACAATAAAGTCCAATTCACTATCGGGATATATATTTGACCTTGCTCCGAATCCGAGGTGTGCAAGATATTCATGCGGGGCATAAAGCCCAACAAGATCGCCTGACTAACCAAAGAATACGCTCCTGAGATCACTGCTTGAGAAGCAATCACGGTCGCAGCTGTGGCTAAGCCAACCATGGGCCAAAGGGCCCAATCAGGAACCATCAGATAGAACGGGTTCTTGATCGCCTCTGGATTAGATAACAGAAGTGCGCCCTGACCTAAATAATTCAGGAGCAAACTAGGCAAAACAATCAATAGCCATGCGTAGCGGATAGGTGTTTTGCCAAAGTGGCCCATATCCAAATAAAGTGCCTCAACACCGGTTACTACCAACACTACTGCACCCATCACAATGTAAGCAGTTTTAGGATGATCAATCACAAAACGCATAGCGTACATTGGGTTAAATGCAGTAATAATTTCAGGGGCTTGGCCAATATTGATAGCCCCAAGAATTGCAAGACTGAGGAACCAAATTAAGGTGATTGGACCAAATAATTTACCAACCGTTGCAGTGCCATACTTTTGAATGAAAAATAGCGCTAATAGAATAGCTAAGGAAATCGGAATAATAAATTGATGCATTCCTGGCGTAGCAATCTCAATTCCCTCTACGGCTGACAAAACTGAAATTGCTGGGGTGATGACTGACTCGCCTAAGAGCATGCAAGCCCCCAACATACCAATCATCATAAAAAATAAATGGCTCTTGGACTTACCGTCAAACGAGCGAAGCGCTAAAGCCATCAGAGAGAGGACGCCGCCTTCCCCCTTATTATCAGCACGCATCACAAAGGAGATGTATTTCACAGTCACCACCAAAATGAGCGCCCAAATCATCATGGCGATTACGCCAAACAGAGCCTCTGGAGAATAGGTGATGCCATGCTCAGCATCAAAGCATTCTTTGAGGGCATAAAGTGGGCTTGTGCCGATGTCACCGAAGACCACACCAATTGCTGCCAGCATCATGACACCAAGACTCTTCTTGTGCCCCCCCTCTGGTCCGTGAACCTCAACAGGATTTAGCAGCGTGGAACTTGAAAATTCTGGATTACTAATAGACATCTCAAAACCTTAAAGTGATGTTGCATGGCAATATGTTACTCCTTATACAAGCGGCCTCAGGAGCCTCTTTATTTCCATAAAAGCTTTTTTTCAAGTGAAATTAAAGGTTTACCTCGACAGAAGGGGTTAAAAAATGGTGATTTATTCGATCGCGGGGTGGAGCAGTCTGGCAGCTCGTCGGGCTCATAACCCGAAGGTCGTAGGTTCAAATCCTGCCCCCGCAACCAATTACAAACCCCTTGGGAAACCAAGGGGTTTGTTGCTTGTGGATAACTAGAAGCGCAAATTCACAGGCGAATCTAGCCTGTGGTCATGAGGCTCATTCTTTTTACGTTGTTGCTACTAAC
>JALRHB010000075.1 GCA_023253245.1 Polynucleobacter sp.
AATGGGATTGGGGAGGCGAGCAGCCCTGATTGACCAGAGGTAATTAGTAACCCTAGTGGATATCGCTTGATGAGTTCCAAGAGAGCTGGAACATCTGTCTCAGAAAACGCACTTGGAATGTACATGAGAGATCAGTTTTAAGTCAATTTCAAAACTACTCTACTGTGACACTCTTAGCTAAATTGCGGGGCTTATCTACATCGGTTCCGAGAGCACAGGCCGTATGGTAAGAGAGTAATTGCAAAGGCACCACATGCAATATAGGAGAAAGATTGCCATAGTGCTCAGGCAGACGAATGATGTTAATTCCCTCACTACTAGTAATGTTGCCATCTTGATCTGCAAAGACATAGAGTTTGCCGCCACGAGCCTTAACCTCTTGCATATTAGACTTAAGCTTTTCCAATAAGTCATCATTTGGAGCAACGGTAACCACCGGCATCTTCTCGGTAACTAATGCTAAAGGACCATGCTTAAGCTCACCAGCCGGATATGCTTCAGCATGAATATAAGAAATTTCCTTTAACTTGAGCGCCCCCTCAAGCGCAATTGGATAATGCATCCCACGACCTAGAAATAAAGCATTCTCACATTTAGAAAATACTTCGCTCCAGGCAATAATTTGTGGTTCTAGTGCTAACACGGCTTGCAAAGCCTTAGGAAGATGTCGCAGCTCTCGTAGAAGAGCTTTTTCACGCTCGGCATCAATCCTACCTGCACGCTTAGCCAAGGAAACTGCTAGTAAATATAAGGCGACTAATTGTGTGGTGAAGGCCTTAGTAGAGGCAACCCCAATCTCTGTGCCTGCCTTGGTTAAAAAATTCCACTTGGTTTCACGAACCATTGCACTACTAGCAACATTACAAATGGCCAAAGTATATTGATGGCCTAATTCTTGAGCATGACGCAAGGCAGCCAAAGTATCAGCAGTCTCGCCAGACTGAGAGACCACTACGACTAAAGTATTTGGATTGGGAACGGTCGTACGATAACGATACTCGCTAGCAATTTCTACTTGAGTGGGAATGCCGGCGATATCCTCCAGCCAATACTTGGCAACGCAAGCTGAGTAATAACTTGTGCCACAGGCCAGGATCAGAATCTGATCAAATTTTTGCCACTCTTCAGAATCAGCTTGAAACAACGCGGGTCCAAAGCTAACAATATTGGCCAGAGTGTCTCCGATTGCTCTGGGTTGCTCGAAGATCTCTTTTTGCATGTAATGCTGATAGGGGCCAAGATCGACTGAGTCTGCCTGAGCGGGCATGGCTTTTTGTTCTCTATGGCTAATTTTGCCAGCTTGATCAAAAATTTCTACACCACCTGCCCTGAGCACAGCAACATCTCCTTCCTCTAAATACAACATGGAGTGGGCTCTTCCTGCAAGCGCCAAAGCATCAGATGCCAGAAAATTTTCGTCTGAACCCAAAGCAACAACTAGAGGCGAGCCCACGCGTGCGCCTACCAAAATATCAGGGCGATCTTGAGCAATTACTCCAATGGCATAAGCGCCATGTAATCGTGGCAACACGGATCTAATAGCAGCAACTAAATCAGTCTGTTGACTTGCTGTGTATGACTGATGAATTAAATGTGCAATAACTTCAGTATCTGTTTCAGAAGAAAATTTGTACCCAGCAGACTGAAGCTCGGCGCGTAGTGATTCATAGTTTTCAATAATGCCGTTGTGCACTACTGCAATCAATCCACCAGAGATATGGGGATGAGCATTTTGAGTATCTGGCCTACCATGTGTTGCCCAACGGGTGTGAGCAATGCCTAATGTTCCACGAAAATCCTTCCCTTGCTCAGCCAATTCGGAAACACGTGCCGTAGTGCGAGCACGCTCAATGGGGTGACTTGCATCATCGCCATTAATGACTGCAAAACCACAAGAATCATAACCACGATACTCAAGACGACGTAGCCCTTCAATTAGTACATCGACAATATTTTTACGTGAAGCTGCACCTACAATACCGCACATTATTTTTTAGCCTTCTGAGGTTTTTTTGCAGTCACTTGTTTTGATACCACTTTTTTATTTTGCTTCACTGGACGTTGCCATTGCAAAGAGATTTGCTTTGCACGTGATACCGTTAATTGATTTGCTGGGGCATCCTTAGTTAAGGTGGTGCCTGCGCCTAAAGTAGCTCCGCGTCCAACGCGCACCGGTGCAACCAATTGGGTATCTGAGCCAATGAAGACGTCGTCTTCAATAATGGTTTGATGCTTATTAACGCCATCGTAGTTACAGGTAATCGTACCCGCACCGATATTTACTCTACTGCCTACGATGGAGTCGCCTACATAAGCCAAATGATTGGCTTTGCTATTGGCAGCAATTTTGCTATTTTTGACCTCAACAAAATTTCCGATATGCACATCGCCCGCCAAGTCTGCGCCAGGGCGTAAACGAGCATAAGGTCCAATCAAAGAACCAACACCCACTTTGGCACCATCGAGATGGCTGTATGGATGAATGGTGACATCTTTACCAATGACGCTATTCCGAATAATGCAATATGGGCCAACTTTAGTGCCAGCAGCCAAAGTAACGCAACCCTCGAATACGCATCCCACATCAATAAAAACATCAGTGCCGCACTCCAAGGTTCCACGAATATCAATACGTGCAGGATCAGCCAAAGAAACGCCCGCATCCATCAATTGATTAGCTTGATTTATTTGATGAACACGCTCTAGAGCTGCTAATTGGTCGCGGCTATTGACGCCAACGGTTTCATATTCAGCATCGGCCTGGGCTGTGCGAATGGGCACACCATCTTTTACCGCCATTGCAATCACATCGGTTAAATAATATTCACCCTGAGCATTACTTGCGCGCAAAGCCTTTAACCATTTCTTGAGGAAATTCGTTGGCAATACCATGATGCCCGTATTAATTTCCGTAATACGTTTTTGCTCAGATGTAGCATCTTTTTCTTCAACAATGGATTTAACTGACCCATCAAGATCACGCACTATCCGACCATAACCCGTTGGATTGGAGAGGTTCTGTGTAAGTAATGCCAATGCGCAATCTTGCCCGCGCACTCCGTCGGCTAATTTTGCTAACTTTAAAAGTGTCTTTTTGCTGGTTAGAGGCACATCGCCATACAGCACTAAAGTTGGTTCTTTTACATCTAACTTCGATAGTGCCTGCAAAAGAGCATGGCCTGTGCCCTTTTGTTCAGCTTGAAGCACTGTAGTAACTTTCCCAAAGCGCAGGTCCTGCCCTGTTACAGAGGCTAGAAACTCTTTTACATCTGCAGCACCATGGCCAACAACCACAATTGGGCCAGTTTTTGCGCTTTTACCCTGCAAATCCAGAGCTGTACTGAGAACATGCTGCAAAAGCGGTTTTCCTGCCAAAGTTTGAAGAACCTTGGGTAATGCGGACTTCATCCGCTTTCCCTGCCCGGCAGCCAAAATAACGATGTTCATAAGGAGGGATTATAAATCCCCTGAATCACTGTGCCACAGGTCAATTCATCAATTTGTGCCTCATCAATCGCCTTATCGCCATTTGATCTAGCAGCAATGCCAGATAACTCAGAAGTAATGTCTAAGTTTTTGAAATCGAATGCTTCGCCATCCATTAAATGTGAGGGTACGATATGGTGCATAGAACGAAATAGATTTTCAACACGGCCAGGAAATTTCTTTTCCCACTCGCGCAACATCTCTTTCATGGCAGCACGCTGTAAGTTAGGTTGACTTCCGCATAAATTGCATGGAATGATTGGAAAGTTCATGTCGAGAGCGTAGCGCTCCAGTAATTTTTCTGGAACATAAGCTAAGGGACGAATCACAATATGTTTACCATCATCAGAACGCAGCTTGGGAGGCATTCCTTTGAGCTTGCCTGCAAAAAACATATTGAGAAGCATCGTTTCCAAAATATCATCACGATGATGGCCCAAAGCAATTTTTGTCGCACCTAATTCATCAGCAACACGATACAAAATTCCCCGTCGTAAACGTGAACATAGGCCGCAAGTAGTTTTGCCTTCTGGAACAACACGCTTAACAATGCTATAGGTATCTTGATTTTCAATATGAAATTGCACCCCTAATGCGCTCAAGTAATTAGGTAGTATTTCAGCTGGAAAGCCAGGTTGCTTTTGATCTAAATTGACAGCAACAATTTCAAAATTAATAGGGGCACGTTCACGTAACTTTAGTAAGATGTCAAGCATGGTATAACTATCTTTGCCGCCTGACAAACAAACCATCACCTTGTCGCCATCTTCGATCATGCCAAAGTCGCCAATAGCTTGGCCAACTAAGCGGCATAGCTTTTTCTCTAGCTTATTTTCTTCAAAGATAACTTTACGAATATCGCCCATAAAATTTAGTTTTGCTCAAAATATATTTCTTTAAGATTACTTCATTCGAAATACTTCAACACCAACAGAATGGCAATCAGGATATACGTCTGGCTTAGCAGTACTTACGCGCACTGCAATAACTTTAGGATGTTGCAACATCGCATTGGCGATATCATCACAAAAGGTTTCTTGGAGATGAATATGCCCTTGAGAGGACCGCGCCTTGATGGTTTCACGCATAAAGTCATAATCCACCACCTCTTCTAATGAGTCCTGAGTAGGAGTATTCATTGCCAACGGAATATACAAATCCACATTCAATATAACGCGTTGTTCAGCCTTTTTTTCAAAATCATGAACACCAATATTGATATAAATTTCATAATCTCGCAAAAACAAACGACGGCAATCAGTAAGTGCTGGATGAGAAAGAATTGCGTGCATAAAGGGATTAACTCTTAAATAAATTTAGCAATCATTGCCAAGTGTTTTAAACATCACATCCCGCGTAGAAGGCAGCAAATGCTGCCCACCATCGACATATAAAGTGGTTCCCGTAATGGCATTAGCGCTAGCCAAAAAGACCGCAGCCTTTGCGATGTCAGTAGGGGTTGAAGATTTTCTTAGCGGAGTCATTTGATGCGCCTTTAAAAAACCTTCACTAGTTTGATTGCCTGATACCAGAGTGATTCCAGGGGCTAAACCAACCACCCTAAGATGCGGCGCAAAATCTAGCGCCAATAACTCAACAGATGTCAGAAGGGCAGACTTGGATAAGGTATAAGACAAAAAGTCGGGATTGAGGTTAATGAGCTTTTGATCGAGCAATTGAATCACTGAAGCAATAGATAAATCACTGTCGTCTTTTTTTTCTGCCTTGGTCTTTTGATAGCCAAACATCAATTGGGTTAATAAAATCGGAGCAGCCAAATTGACCTGCATATGATCTTGCAGTGCTTTAGAGGTCATAGGGCTATCAGAATTAGCTCGATCAAATTGAAAGATGGAAGCGCTATTAACCAAGCACTGCAGATTCTCAAACTCATCAGCCACAGCAAAGAATAGACTCTTAATTTCGTCTTCCAGGGTCAGATTAGCCCGAAAGGCTTTTGCCCTGCGTCCTAGACCCTCAATCTCGCCCACAGTGTCTAAGGCTTCAGCCTGTGACTGTCCATAATGAATCGCCACATCCCAGCCTTGGCGAGCAAATTCCAAGGCGATTTCACGACCCAAACGCTTAGCCGCGCCGGTCACTAAAACCGCTTTATTTTGCAAAGGTGAAGGATTTGAACTCAAGTTAACTGAAATTCTCTTAGACTAGCGAGCTATGGATATTACCTTGACCAGCGTTGAAACGGCTCATACGGAGCGACTAAAACAAAAAATATTGGCAGAAATCGCTGCCAAAGGGGGTTGGTTGCCCTTTTCAAGGTATATGGAGATAGCCCTTTACGAGCCAGGAATGGGCTATTACAGCGCGGGAGCTCATAAATTAGGCGCTGGGGGCGATTTCACCACAGCTCCAGAGATTTCTCCTTTATTTGGGTCAGCCATTGTTTCCAGCTTACTACCCATACTAGAGGGGATGAAAGCGCAAGGACTTCCTACCCAGATCCTTGAATTTGGTGCTGGTACCGGTAAATTGGCCGAGTCCATATTGACTCGTTTGCATCATCTGGAGTTCACGCTAGATCGCTACGACATTATTGAGATCTCCCCAGACCTTGCGCAAAGACAAGAAAAGCGGCTTGTGGATCTCTCAAGGCAGCTCAATCTATCCACACAATGCCATTGGCTTAGCTCTTTTCCCGCTAACTTTAGGGGCCTCATTCTGGCAAATGAGGTGATTGACGCCATCCCTTGTGATGCCATCATCTTTCAAAATGGTTTTTGGTATTGGCAAGGCGTGACAATCTCGAATGGAAATCTTGTATGGGCATCTGGCAAACCTGTTGAGCAATCATTGCTTCCTAAATCACTTCTCAATGGTAATTTTTCCGAAGGGTACGTGACTGAGCTTCATACACAGGCAAACGCCTGGATAAAGCATATTGCAAAACATCTTGATAC
>JALRHB010000076.1 GCA_023253245.1 Polynucleobacter sp.
GTTGGAGTCGGCAACATCTATTGTTCCGAGAGTCTTTTTGAAGCTGGTATTCACCCAGCAAAATCTGCTGGAAAATTAACCCGCCCTCAATGCATTCGATTAGCTAGCGCAGTGAGATCTATTTTGCAAAAAGCGATTGCAGCAGGCGGAAGCTCTCTAAAGGACTTTGTAAATAGTCAGGGTGATCCAGGGCATTTCATGATGCAAACTAAAGTCTATGATCGAAAAGATCAACCCTGCAAAGTTTGTAAAACGCCTATCAAGCAAATAGTACAAGGTCAGCGCTCTACATATTTTTGCCCCCAATGTCAAAAACGCTAATAAACAGCTTTGCAAAAAAAATAATAGCCTGGCATGGGCTTCATGGGCGCCAAGGCCTTCCTTGGCAAGGAATACGTGATCCCTATGCAGTATGGGTCTCTGAGATCATGTTGCAGCAAACTCAAGTAGCTACGGTTATAGAGCGTTACCCACGTTTTATAAAACGTTTTCCAACAGTCCAAAAATTAGCTGCAGCCCCGCTAGATGATGTATTAGCGGAGTGGTCTGGTTTGGGTTACTACTCGCGTGCACGCAATCTACATGCCTGTGCAAAGCAGGTAATGACGCAGTTCGACGGAAAGTTTCCAAACGATCCCATATTGCTAGAGCAGTTAAAGGGAATCGGTAGGTCTACTGCAGGGGCGATTGCTGCATTTGCATTTCACATGCGTGCGCCAATATTGGATGCTAACGTAAAACGAATCTTAGCAAGATTATTTGGTATCGAAGAAGTGGTACAAGTTAAAGCGGTCAATGATCAACTTTGGCTTTTAGCCCAGGATTTGCTACCCAAAAATTTTCAAGATATGCCAGTTTATACACAAGCATTAATGGATTTTGGTGCGACTTGGTGCACCTTCCGAAAGCCGGTGTGTATATCGGCAGAGCGAAAATGCCCTTTTGAAAAACAATGCCAGGCCAATCTAAGTAATCAAGTTTTACAACTCCCTCGTAAGGTGATTAAAAACAAGTCACCTGAATTTGATTGCGATATGTTGCTCATCAGATGCGGGAATTTGGTTTTACTGGAGAGAAGGCCGGATAAAGCTATCTGGGGTGGGCTCTGGTCCCTGCCGGAATCACCTTGGCGCCCTAAGTCTAAAGCAGGGCAGGATTCTAATTTAAAAGTAACTGAATTATTTAATTCGATCCTGCCCCAAGAGGATGCCAGTGCATTATCCAAATTTTGCCAGTCAGTTGAGCGTGGCGACAAAATCAAACATATCTTTACTCACAGACGTTTATGGGTGCAAATCTGGAATGTTTCTGTTGCCGATACTATGCAATTTACTGGGGAAGACCTGAAGTGGGTATCCTTGCGTCAGCTTGGGAAATATGGCTTACCTCAGCCAATTAAAGTGCTGCTGCAGGCAGTGAATCTAACTCGCGGTGACGATCCAAGAAATTAATTTGTAGAGCTGCTAAATTGGCTTGTGCCTGAAAGTGCTCGATTAGGCGAGTTACCAGATAAACAGAGCGATGTTGCCCGCCCGTGCAGCCAATCGCAACTGTAAGGTAGCTTCGCCCATCGGCGATATAGTGAGGAAGCCACTTATCAAGAAAGTGAATAATGTCGCTTTCCATACTCACCACTTCAGGAATCTTTTCAAGAAATTCTCTTACTGGTTGGTCTTTCCCAGATAAGGGGCGTAGCGTCTTGTTGTAGTGAGGATTGGGTAAGCACCGGACATCAAATACTAAATCGGCTTCGCTCGGCAACCCTTTTTTAAAGCCAAAGGACTCAAATACTACCGTCAAGCCCACCGGCTTATCTTTGAGTAAATCTTGCATCCATGAGCGAAGCGCGTGTGCCGGAAGATTGCTGGTATCGATCGAATGTGCTTGAGCTCGCAATGGCTCAAGTAAGTTTCGTTCTTTATCAATTGCCTCGATGAGGGTGGCTTCTTGGGCGGCATCTCTTTTTCCAGAGAGTGGATGACGTCTGCGCGTTTCTGAAAATCGCTGAATCAGGGTATTTGTGTCAGCGTTTAAGAAGATAACCCGTACCTGATGATGACGTCGTAGATTTTCTAATATTTGAGGTAGTTGTCCAATGGTTTGACCGCGGCGAGCATCAATCGCAACCGCAACTCGTTCACAATTCTCACTCTGTAGTGTCTGGATGAGATTTTCTAAGAGAGTGACTGGAAGGTTGTCTACGCAATCATATCCAGCATCTTCAAAGGCCCTTAATGCAACCGATTTACCTGAACCTGAAATACCAGTAATCAGATTAATTTGCATAGTTAGAGTAAACGCCCCTGAGACTTTATAGCATCAGCTTCAGCATTCATTTGCACGCGTTGGCGCTCAATAAACTCTTTAAGGGTGTCAATGCCACGTAGTTGCAAGATAGTGTTGCGAACTGCTGCCTCAACAAGCACCGCTAAGTTGCGACCTGCTGCTACTTGAATCTTTACTGTGCGAATAGGAATTCCTAAAACATCAATATGTTGCGCCTCCAATGGAAGGCGCTCAAATTCACCATCATTACGGCGAACGAGTTGAACAATCAGGCGAAGTTTGAGTTTACGACGTACAGCAGTTTCTCCAAATATAGTGCGGATGTCTAAAAGGCCTAGGCCGCGCACTTCGAGTAGGTTGCGCAAAATAACAGGGCAACGACCCTCAATATAGTCAGGACCAAGGCGGGCAAAATCGACAGCATCATCTGCCACCAATCCGTGCCCACGAGAAATTAATTCAAGACCAAGTTCACTTTTACCTAAGCCGGACTCACCCATAATCAAGACCCCTAAGCCCAGGATATCCATAAACACACCGTGCAGGGTGATTTGGGGGGCGCCTATTTTGGTCAGATAGGTTCGTAAATGGTCGATTACTTCGGCAGCAGAGATCGTCGTCGTAAACAGTGGCGTAGAGGATCGTTGGCAGAATAGTTGCAAGTCTTGATCGGCAGTTTTGCCATCGGCCACAATAACGCAAGGAGGTGTTTTGGAGATGAGGCTTGAGATTTGCTCTTGACGTTGCTTAGGTTCAAGCTTGGCGTGATAGTCAACTTCTTGGACTCCGAAAATTTGAATTCGGCTAGGGTGAATGAGATTTAAGTGGCCAACTAGGTCAGAACTTGCTGCAGCTGCTTTCACTGCTTCTGGTGGAAAGGTTCGATCCGCTCCTTCTAGCCCTCCAATCCAAGAGAGCTTGAGTTCTGAGACATTGTCATCAAAAATCTGCTGCGCAGTGACGCCCTCAAGAAGTAAGGGTTGGGTCATGAGTTAGTGCCCCAATGTTGTAGGAGATGACATACTTTTTCAGGACTGTTCTCAGTTGCAAGGGTTTTGCGCACATCTGAATCTGAGAGCAGTTGAGCAATTGATGACAGTATTTCAAGATGCTGTTGCGTAGCCTTCTCTGGAACAAGTAAAAAAATCAAAATAGAGACTGCTTCACCATCAGGCGCAGCAAATTCGATAGCTTCCTGCAATTTAATAAAGGCGGCGACTGGTTGCTTTAGGCCCTTTACTCGGCCATGGGGAATAGCAACGCCAGCGCCTAGCGCGGTTGACCCTAAATCTTCACGAGCATTTAGAAAGCCCACGACTGAGTCAGCATCTAGACTAACTTCTTTGGCGAAAAGTGCGCCTGCTGCCGCAAATGCCTCAGCCCTACTCTTGGAAGGGTTATCTAAGGCAATGCGGTCAAGCGTAAATAGGTCCGTCAGGGCATTCATATGAATTGATTATAGGTGTCCCGATGCAAAAACAATTACTCAAAATGCTTTTCGTGATGATGATCTTGGACTTTCTCTTTATGTTTCGCAACTTGACGCTCCAACTTGTCAACCACTGCATCCATTGCATGATAAAGATCGGCATTGTGAGCTTGAGCAAATAATTCTTTGCCCTTGAGGTGAATAGTAATCTCTGCCGATTGACGAAGGTCTTTCTCTTTGGCGTTATCTACGATCAAAAATGCAGTTGCGTCTAGAACATGGTCAAAGTGCTTACGAATTTTAGCTAACCCATTTTCGAGGTGAGTACGCATGGCGGGAGTAACTTCGACATGACGGCTATTAATTTTTAGATTCATCAGCAGCTCCTATTCAAAGCAAAATGCATGCGCAAATAACTACCTGGGGTGCGCAGCAAGCCCCATTAATGTTTCTTTTTGTCCTATCTGGAATGGAATTTCATGAACCTCCAGCGTATCAGCGATTTTGCTGAAAACCAAGGGGGCAGATCATATTTATTTAATAAATATTCAAAAATCAGAAAAATTACATGCGGAAATTTTCGCCTAAATACACTCTTCTAACAGCATCATTTTGAATGATTTCGTCTGGCTTTCCTTCTGCAAGAACGCTGCCTTCGCTGATGATATAAGCATGATCACAAATACCCAAGGTTTCACGAACATTGTGGTCGGTGATCAGGACGCCAATCTGACGATCCCTTAGAAAGCGAACGATTCGTTGAATCTCGCCAACAGCAATAGGATCAACCCCGGCAAAGGGTTCATCTAGCAAGATGAATTTTGGCTGAGAGGCTAGGGCGCGTGCAATTTCAACACGTCGCCGCTCTCCACCCGAAAGTGATAGCGCTGGATTATTGCGTAAGTGGCTTATTTGTAGCTCGCCAAGAAGTTCATCAAGCCTTTGAGCAATTTCTGCCTTGGTAAGGGGTTTGCCGCCTTGTACCTGAAGTTCTAGAACTGCCTGAATATTTTCAGCCACATTTAACTTTCTAAAAACAGAAGCTTCTTGAGGAAGGTAGGATAAGCCCATGCGTGCACGTTGATGAATGGGTAGTCTCGTGATATCGGTGCCATCCAAGACAATATTGCCTCCATCAAGAGGAACAAGACCAACAATCATGTAAAAGGAGGTAGTTTTACCTGCACCATTAGGGCCCAGTAAACCCACAACCTCGCCACACTTTACCTCTACAGAGACATCTCGCACTACCGTGCGAGAACCATAGCGTTTTTGAAGATGATGGGCGCTTAATGTCGGGGTGTTTGATGGGCTAGGTAAATCCATGATTATTTTTCTAGGGTAGCTTTTCTTCTTGGGGACAGGATGGCTCTAGCTTGTGGTAAATCTTCTGGTTTGGCGCTAGCTGGCGGGCTAACTAGATAGTATTGTTTGACGTCATCATAGTCAATTTTCCAGCCACGCAATTGATCAATCATTTGCATATTTTGTAAACGCTTTAAGCTGGCATCTCCAGTGAGAGTTAGCAATTCTGTCTTGGCGTTATAAGTGACTGTTTGACCACGGCCTTGCATAAATTCGTCTGCTAAGCCTTCACGTTTTTGTCTGAAACTAGCGGTAGTGTTGCCATCACCCTTTACGTCTACATACTCATAACCTTCAGGGTCAACTCTGATATTGCCTTTTTCGCCAGTAATCAGAATGCTGCCTTTAATCAAAACGACTTCACCCTCAAGATCATAAATTTGTTGAACATCGTTAACAGATACTTTTTCTGCTTCCAAAATAATGGGTTTGTCTTGATCGGCCTTTTCAGCATAGCTTACTTGCAATGACAAAATCGATAAGCAAAGGCCGAGTAAAAATCTATACTGGGCGCCTCTTGTCTTAGCTGCTTTCATGGTTGAACTCCTGATGGAGCTCTCTCAATGCGGCCCTTTACTTTGCCAGATAGCACCATACTTTGTTCAATATTGTTAAAGGTGCCCCCATCGGACGATTGCATAATTGAAAGGCCTTGCTCAAGGGTAATAGGCTTATTTGTCTCAATGACATCATCATTAATCAGAACCTTGAAATAAGAAGAGCGGGCTAGCATTCGTGGTTTCGCTGGCTGAGTATTAGTCGCTGCTTGGGCAGGGCGAAAAATTTCTGCATTATTGATTAAGTCCAAAATGGTCAGGTCACCATCTAGATGCCCGGTATCGGCCTTAACAGTAATTGGCACTTTTTCTGGGGGAAATAAACGCATACGGGGAACATCAATATCAATGGAAGCATCGTCGTCATAATGAATTACTTTTTTGCCTAATACCCGATACTTTGTGTACCCAAATTCATTTAATGCAGACAGCGCTCCATTGCTAATCGTGTAGTCGGGCTCATGCAGTCTCACTCGCTCAATTGTTGACTTTTCAGGAGGCAAAGTTTTCTTTACTAACCAGAAAGTTGCCAGGGTCAAAGCGCCCATAATAATCAAAGGCATCAAGCGCAATAAACCACGCCACAGATTTAATTTGATTTGTTGAGAATTAAGCTGCATTGGGTGAACTCTTATGAGCGCGCTTGAGCAAGTAATTCGTCATAGCGATTTTGCGCTTTGAGAATCAAATCGCATACTTCGCGAACTGCACCGCAGCCACCAGCTTTATTGGTAACAAAATGAGCGATTTCTTTAAC
>JALRHB010000077.1 GCA_023253245.1 Polynucleobacter sp.
AAAACGATCACGGTACTCACCTTCGAGAGCATCGATGATCTGCTCATCACGCGCAGTACCTAGAGTAGCTACTACAAGAGCTTGTGTTTCACCGCGAGTAAATAAAGCTGAGCCGTGTGTGCGTGGCAAGACGCCATTACGAATCTCAATTGGACGAACAGTGCGTGTATCACGACCATCAATACGTGGCTCACCATTCAAAATCTGACTACGCACAATCTTTGCTTCGATTTCAAACATGATGTCGCTCACAGCAACAGCATCAACTTCCCCTTCTTCAGATAACTTATCCAATACTTGCTT
Source organism: Polynucleobacter sp. (assembly GCA_023253245.1). Taxonomy (GTDB): domain Bacteria; phylum Pseudomonadota; class Gammaproteobacteria; order Burkholderiales; family Burkholderiaceae; genus Polynucleobacter. The sequence goes on from JALRHB010000077.1 coordinate 304, forward strand.
GGAAATTTCTTTGAGCTTATCTGAACGAGCCCCTTTTTGACGAATTTGATAGGCCTCACGCAATGGCGCTTCTGCCAAAGCAGTAACCTTGGCAATGAATGGCTCGTCTTTAGGTGCTGCAGTCCAATCCCACTCTGGCTTGCCAGCTTCGCGAACCAAATCATTGATAGCATTGATAGCGGTCTGCATTTGCTCATGACCATATACAACTGCACCCAACATCACTTCTTCAGAGAGCTGATTAGCCTCAGACTCAACCATCAACACTGCAGCTTGTGTACCAGCCACAATCAAATCCATCTCACTAGTAGCCTGCTCAGTGCGAGTTGGGTTTAAGAGATACTGGCCATTAGCGTAACCAACGCGGGCCGCGCCAACAGGACCAGCAAATGGAATACCAGAAACAGCCAAGGCAGCGGAAGCAGCAATCATTGCAGGAATATCAGCAGGCACATCAGGGTTGATAGACAGCACATGAACCACAACCTGAACTTCATTCAAGAAGCCCTCTGGAAATAAAGGACGAAGTGGACGATCAATTAAGCGAGAGATTAAAGTTTCGCTTTCAGATGGACGACCTTCGCGACGAAAGAAGCCACCAGGAATTTTTCCCGCAGCATAGGTTTTTTCTAAATAGTCAACGGTGAGCGGGAAAAAGGATTGGCCTGGCTTTGCGGACTTAGACGCAACAACTGTACCCATTACTACTGTGTCATCTACGTTAACGATAACGGCACCACCAGCTTGACGAGCAATCTCGCCAGTTTCCATTGTTACTTGATGATTGCCCCATTGAAAACTTTTTACTGCTTTTTTAAACATTGTCATTCTGATCTTCTCCAAATTGTTCACACAAAACCCACATGGGTGTTGCGCATGTCGTGGGATAAAGCAGTGTCACGACAACACTGGAGCGATTTAAGACTAAAAGGGATGCCATTCCAGGGAGGCACTAGGTTCATCAACCCAGAAACTCATTGGAATGACACGATCCCCTACACAAATAATCTTGAAGCGCTCAAAAAACATGCCATCTACTTAAGACTGGTTCAATTACGAAACAACCCTAAGAAAGATGGCATTACATTACCGATAAGAATTACTTACGGAGACCTAATTTCTCGATCAATGCGCGATAGCGACCCAAATCCTTGCCTTTAAGGTAATCCAAAAGGCGGCGACGGCGTGAAACCATCTTCAACAAACCACGACGGCTGTGATGGTCTTTAGCGTTAGCTTTGAAATGGGGGGTTAATTCATTAATACGAGCTGTTAGCAAAGAAACCTGAACTTCAGGGCTACCAGTATCGTTTGCGCTGCGCGCGTTCTCTTTGACGATTTCCGCCGTCTTAATATCAGCAACTGCCATTTTTATACTCCTTACTTGCGAACACTTGAGCTTTCACCCACATTGTGTCGTGCACTTATTAAACAAATAAAACAAAAAAGCTTTAAAAATCAAAGCTCTCGAATTGTAGCAGAGAGAGCCCTCAAAATCAGGCCTAAGCGTAAGGAACTTGCTATGCTCTTGGAAAAGATGAGTTGGTCATTATATAAAAATCCAAATAAATCAATTACTTATGAAAATAAATACCCTCACTCAAACAATTTTTGCCCTCATTCTTGGGACTTTTTGCTTACATGGCACAGCGTTTGGCCAGCTTTCGTCATTTTTTGGGGGTGACAAAACTGTAGCTCAGCAACGCGATGACATCCTCAAAGCTAGCAATGACACCTTAAAAGCGCTTTATCAAATCCAGCCAAAAGCCAAAGAGCTAATCGATAAATCGTTTGGCTATGCGACCTTTAGCAACTTTGGGATGAAAATCTTAATTGCCGGGGGCGGCACAGGAAGCGGGGTTGTAATTCAAAAAGATGCCAAGCCCATTTATATGAATATGGCTGAGGTACAGGCTGGTCTTGGAATCGGAATTAAATCTTTTCAAAATATCTTTGTTTTTCAAACAAAGGGCGCACTCAATGATTTTGTAAACTCCGGCTGGACATTTGGGGGGCAAATGACTGCCGCAGCCAAATATGAGTCAGATGGTGGCGCTTATCAAGATGCCACTGTAGTCGCGCCTGGTGTACTGATGTACCAGCTCACAGACTCAGGACTGGCTGCAGAAATCACCGGTAAAGGCACTAAGTACTATAAAAATACCGACCTTAATAAATAAAGTCGGTATTAGAGTGGCCTCTTAATTTAAGGTGTCATCTGCGCATTAAGCTTGACTTGATTTGGGTCATGTAATTTATTCAATGCTGACAAGTAAGCCTTGGCCGAAGCCGCAATGATATCTGGATCAGTCCCTACACCATTGACAATACGCCCACCTTTAGACAAGCGCACAGTCACCTCACCCTGAGATTGTGTGCCTGAGGTAATAGCATTCACCGAATAAAGCAATTGCTCTGCCCCACTCTTCACAATCTCTTCAATCGCGTTCAAGCTAGCATCAACGGGGCCATTACCCTCGGCCTCAGAACTTGCTTCCTTATTGCCCACCTTAAAAGTAACCTTTGATCTTGGGCGCTCACCCGTTTCTGAATGCTGACTCAAAGAAATGAATTTATAAAACTCGCCGTCCTCAGCAGCAGCCGAATCAGACATGATGGCAATAATATCTTCATCAAAAATTTCTGCCTTTTGATCAGCCAAGGCTTTAAAGCGAACAAACGCTTCATTTAAGTCTTGTTCAGCCTCAATAGCGATCCCCAATTCTTGAAGACGTTGCTTAAACGCATTACGGCCAGACAACTTGCCAAGCACAATCTTATTAGCAGACCAACCCACATCTTCAGCACGCATGATTTCATAGGTATCGCGGTTTTTCAGAATACCATCTTGATGAATGCCAGAGGTATGGGCAAAAGCATTTGCACCAACCACCGCTTTATTAGGCTGCACTACAAACCCAGTAATTTGGGACACCAACTTAGAAGCTGGAACAATTTGAGTCGCATCAATACCGCAGACCATATCAAAATAATCCTTGCGAGTGCGCAATGACATCACGATTTCTTCCAATGCAGTATTGCCAGCACGCTCTCCCAAGCCGTTAATCGTGCACTCAATTTGACGCGCACCACCAATCTTCACCCCAGCCAATGAGTTAGCTACAGCCATTCCTAAGTCATTATGGCAATGCACTGACCACACAGCCTTATCTGAATTAGGAACACGTGTACGCAAAGTTTTAATAAACTCGCCGTACAACTCTGGGGTCGCATAACCTACCGTATCGGGAATATTAATTGTTGAAGCGCCTTCATTAATTACTGCCTCACATACCCTGCACAAGAAATCCATTTCAGAGCGATATCCATCCTCTGCTGAAAACTCAATATCTTCTGCTAAGTTTCTAGCAAACCGAATAGAGCGTTTTGCTTGCTCCAAAACTTCTTCTGGGGACATGCGTAACTTCACCGCCATATGCAAAGGACTGGTTGCTAAAAAAGCATGAATGCGTTTGGCATTGGCTGCTTTTAAAGCATCGGCAGCACGGCTAATATCCTTATCATTCGCACGCGCAAGCGAACAAACAACAGCATCTTTCACGGCTGCAGCTACAGCAGAGATTGCCTGGAAATCTCCCTCAGAGCTGGCAGCAAATCCAGCCTCAATAACATCAACCTTAAGGCGCTCCAATTGACGTGCAATGCGCACCTTCTCATCCTTGGTCATAGATGCACCTGGAGACTGCTCTCCATCCCTCAAGGTGGTATCAAAAATGATTACTTTGTCGCTCATCACTACTCTCCAGTTCAATATTGCTTCAATCTGTTTACCGCTAATGTCTACGACATTTACCGACCTCAAAAACAAAAACCCCAGCAATTTGCTGGGGCTGGTATTGGGTGGTTAATGTATTACTGCAATCTCATTAACTCAGGCCTTACCCGCCCCAAGCTTAAGGCTCAGTGCTAGCAGAAGAAGGCCGGTGAAGGTTGGGAAATATATCAACATGGTTTTAATATAACCTAAAAATGATTTTTTAGCTAAAGCGGCGTCCGCTCAGACGCTCCCAAGCCCAGATAACATATCCGGATATTGAATAAATAACAAACAATCCAAATAGCGTGAGGGGCGGATTGGATGAAATCAGTACAAAAGTCAGTATCAAAAGCACCATTACCCCAAAAGGCACACGGTAGCGCACATCAAGCGCTTTACCACTGTAAAAACGGGCATTAGAAACCATCGTCAAGCCAGCATACACTGCCAAAAAGAAAGTAACCCAAGGAATGGCGCTATCTCGCACTGGAATCTTATTGTCATCGGCCAACCAGATAAAGCCTGCCATCAAAGCGCCAGCAGCTGGGCTTGGCAGGCCTTGAAAAAACTTTTTATCGATAACACCAGTATTGACATTAAAACGCGCCAAACGCAGTGCGGCACCCGCACAATAGGTAAAGGCGGCTAACCAACCTAACTTACCCAGATCCTTCAAGGCCCACTCATAAGCCACCAAAGCAGGCGCAACTCCAAAGGAAACCATGTCGGCCAGTGAGTCATATTGTTCGCCAAAGGCACTTTGGGTATTAGTCATTCGCGCAACGCGACCATCCATTCCATCGAGCACTAGAGAAGCAAAAATTGCAATTGCAGCCACCTCAAAATGGTGATTCATAGCATTCACGATTGCAAAGAAACCGCAGAATAGAGCTGCTGTAGTAAAGGCATTCGGCAGAAGATATATACCCTTGCTACGTTTACGTGGCTGATCCACATGCAACTCTTCGACTTCAAAATCCACTTCATCACCCAAATCTTCGGCCCACTCGTTTTGTTTACGTCCCACACGAGAACGAAGTAAACGATTGCGATCTAGGCGACTACGACGGCGAAATGAGGTCAAGGAAGGCCTTTTAAATAAACGTGGATTAATCTAAACCCGGCACACGAGCTAAAGCAGTATTAGTGGCAAAAACCTTATCACCAACGCTGACCAGCGGCTCCGCTGTTAAAGGTAAATATACATCCACGCGCGATCCAAAGCGAATAAAACCGTAACGCTCCCCCGCCTTCAGTCGATCACCGACATGTATGTAGCAAAGAATACGTCTGGCAATGAGGCCGGCAACCTGAACCAAAGTGACGATCTGACCATTGGCATCAATGACCACAGCATTACGCTCATTCTCCGTTGATGCTTTATCTAGATCCGCATTAACAAACTTGCCAGGAAAATACTGTATCTCTTTAACCAAACCATTAACTGCACTACGATTTGAATGGACATTAAATACGTTCATGAACACGCTAATCTTGAGCGCCTCACGCTCCGCATAAGGATCCGTAGCCTTTTCGACCACAACAATACGGCCATCAGCAGGCGACAACACCAAATCCCGACCAAGGGCAGCAATGCGTTGTGGATCGCGAAAGAACTGCAGAACAAAGATGAAAATAATCCAAAAAGGCCAAGACCAAGCAAAACCACCTAAGTAATGGACTAATAAGGTCACAGCCCCCACTAGGGCCAAATATGGCCAACCTTCTCTTGCAATAATGGGGTGTGGATACATCATCTTTATTCTGAGCCTATGTGTTTACAACTACTTTTCTACTGAATGATGCTTAGTTCTTAGTCTGGTCAACCAACTTATTCTTAGCAATCCAAGGCATCATGGCGCGCAATTTTGCACCAACCACTTCGATGTCATGCTCTGCATTCAAACGACGACGTGAAATCAAAGTTGGCGCACCGGCTTTGTTTTCCAAAATAAAGCTCTTGGCATACTCACCAGTCTGAATATCTTTCAAGCACTGACGCATTGCGTTCTTAGTAGCTTCGGTTACCACGCGTGGGCCAGTGACATACTCACCATACTCAGCATTGTTTGAGATGGAGTAGTTCATATTGGCGATACCACCTTCATAGATTAAGTCAACAATCAACTTCAGCTCATGCAAGCACTCAAAGTAAGCCATTTCAGGAGCGTAACCAGCCTCAACCAAAGTTTCGAAACCAGCTTTAATTAACTCTACTGCACCACCGCAAAGAACAGCCTGCTCACCGAACAAGTCGGTTTCAGTCTCTTCGCGGAAGTTGGTTTCGATAATGCCCGCGCGCCCACC
>JALRHB010000078.1 GCA_023253245.1 Polynucleobacter sp.
CAATGCGAGTTTCACAAGCGTTATGTGGGGCGCCCCATTTAGGCCTCTCTTCTTCGCTGTCTAAGCGCAAATTCACCATCAAAATCTGCTCGCGCCGACCTCTAAACAAAGCTAAGGCACGATGTGATGGAATGAGCTTAATTGGCTCAGAATAGTCAAAATAATCTGCAAATTTCTCGCCCTCTTGCTCTTTACCAGGAATTACTTTTGACTCAACGACCCCATGGTCTAACAAATAAGTCCTGAGAGACTGCACCAAACCAGCATCCTCTGCAAAGCGTTCCATCAAAATTTGACGCGCCCCCTCTAGTGCAGCTTTAGCATCAGGCACTCCAGGATTATCAACACCATCGGCCTGAAAGGCTTCTTTTAGATATTTAGCTGCCTCCGCTTCGGGAATCAGATTTGGCTCATTGAGTAAATCATTTGCCAAAGGCTCTAAGCCAGCTTCCAACGCTATTTGAGCTTTGCTGCGCTTTGGCTTGTAAGGCAAATAGAGGTCCTCTAAGCGCGTCTTATCCTCTGCCAACATGATGGTTTTAAGCAAATCTGGGCTCATCTTCCCTTGTTCTTCAATAGAAGTAACAATTGCCTTTCTACGATCTTCTAACTCACGCAAATAACTAAGACGCGTTTCGAGTAAACGCAATTGCGCATCATCAAGACCACCGGTAAGCTCTTTTCGATAACGAGCAATGAAGGGTACGGTTGCACCCTCATCCATCAACGCAATAGCTGCGGTCACTTGAGCTGGTTTAGCAGATAGTTCTTGGGCAAGTCGTTGTTCAATCGATGGCAACATAAATACGCACTTTTAATTATTTATATACTTTTGATTTCATTGAAGAACAAAAGCCACCCGTAGGTGACTTTTGTTGTCTAGCTGAGCGAGATTATTCGCGTGAAGCTTTCTTGCGCTCATGCTCCTTAAGATAACGCTTGCGAATACGAATGCTCTTAGGGGTTACTTCAACCAATTCATCGTCATCGATAAATTCAACTGCATACTCCAAGTTCATCGCAATTGGAGTAACTAAGCGAACTGCTTCATCAGTGCCAGAAGCGCGAACGTTGGTTAGTTGCTTACCCTTAATTGGATTAACAACCAAGTCATTATCACGACTATGAATACCAATCACCATCCCTTCATACAAAGGATCTCCAGGACTTACAAACATGCGACCACGGTCTTGTAATTTCCACAATGCATAGGCAACGGCCTCACCATCATCTTGGCTAATCAATACACCATTGTGACGCTCGCCCAAAATGCCCTCTTTCGCGGGCGCATAAGAATCAAAAGTGTGGCTCATCAGTCCATTACCACGGGTCATGGTCATAAAGTCACCCTGAAAGCCAATCAAGCCACGGGCAGGAATGCGATACTCAAGACGAGTGCGACCTTTGCCATCACTCACCATATCAAGCAATTCTCCTTTACGCTTACCCAAATCCTCCATCACAGCGCCCTGCGTAGTGTCTTCAACGTCAACTGTTAAGTTTTCATATGGCTCCATCTTTACACCATCAACTTCATGGAACACAACACGTGGACGAGAAACGGCCAATTCGTAGCCTTCACGACGCATCGTTTCAACTAGGATGGTTAGGTGCAACTCACCGCGACCAGATACTTCGAAAACAGTGTCATCATCAGTGTCTTTAACACGCAAAGCCATATTTGATTTCAATTCACGCTCCAATCGCTCGCGAATCTGACGGCTTGTCACAAACTTACCCTCACGCCCAGCTAACGGGCTGGTATTCACCATAAAATTCATGGTTAAGGTTGGTTCATCAATCTTGAGCATTGGCAAAGCCTCAGGAGTATCGGGCGCACAAATCGTTGTCCCAATCGCCAAATCTTCAATACCATTAACCAATACAATATCGCCCGCTTGAGCTTCATCAACTAACTCACGCTCAAGACCCCGGAATTTAAGCACCTGATTGATCCGCCCCTTGCGCTGAACACCATCAGGACCGTCCATAAATACAACATCCATCAAAGGCTTCACGGTTCCTCGGTTAATACGGCCAACACCGATCTTACCGACATAAGTGCTGTACTCAATAGAAGTGATCTGTAACTGCAAAGGACCATCGGGATTGTCATCACGCACTGGAACATGCTTTAAAACAGCATCAAACAAAGGACGCATATCCCCTTCGCGAACATCATCTGTGAGACCTGCATAACCATTTAAACCAGATGCATAAATCACTGGGAAATCTAACTGCTCTTCAGTAGCACCCAACTTGTCAAATAACTCAAAAGTTGCATTGATCACATAATCAGTGCGAGCACCTGGCCTGTCAACTTTATTGATCACTACAATTGGTTTTAAGCCGAGTGCTAAGGCTTTCTTAGTTACAAAACGGGTTTGTGGCATAGGACCTTCAACTGCATCCACCAAAAGCAATACACCATCAACCATCGAGAGAACGCGCTCTACCTCGCCACCGAAGTCAGCATGCCCTGGCGTATCTACGATGTTGATATGAGTGCCATCATATTCCACCGCACAGTTTTTAGACAGAATAGTAATGCCACGCTCTTTTTCCAAATCATTGGAGTCCATGACCCGTTCGGTCACTTTTTCATTTGAGCGAAATGTGCCAGATTGGCGGAGAAGTTGATCAACCAAGGTTGTTTTTCCATGGTCAACGTGGGCGATGATGGCGATATTACGAAGTGCGCGTTTAGTCATGTGAAGCTTCTAAGGGTTAAGAATATGAAATTCGGGTTAATTAAAGTTAATAAAGCAATAAGTCAAAAAGGCTAATGTGCTTGAGAGATCAGGCGCTTAGGGTGCAATACCCCAGAGCGCCAATCACCAGTGCCAATAAAATTGTGCGGGGCTGCTGTCGCACGATATATGCGTACTAATGCCTCAATTGATTGCAAATTCAGTGGGACGCGTTGCCCCATTTCAAGGCGTTTAGCTTGCTGTTCATCTACCGTTAAGTGAGGCAAGGTTTGCAATAAAGCATCAACGGGCAATATATAAGAAGAGCTATCCTGCAGACCCTTTTGAATCGACTCTAGAGAGAAAGATTGCTCTAGAGTTAAATGACCCACTTCGGTTCTTCGTAAACCAAGCAAGTGGGCTCCACAGCCCAGAGCCCTACCGATGTCTTGAGCCAGCACACGAATATAGGTGCCCTTACTGCAACTGACTTCTAGAGTGGCCTGAGGCCAATGAATGTTTGTCCAGCGAATATGATGAATCGTAATATTGCGTGGGGCACGTTCCAATTCAACTCCTACACGCGCATACTCATATAAAGGCCTGCCGTCGCGCTTTAGAGCTGAATACATGGGTGGAACTTGGCTGATCGGCCCAGTAAAAGCAGGCAGCAATGAATCTAGAGCCAATTTCAATGAGGCATCATCAGTAAATGTAGGCAAAGGAAACTCTTCAATCAGCAATCCCTCAGCATCCCCAGTGTCAGTACACTGACCAAATTTGACCTCAGCAATATAAGTCTTATCGGCTTCAAGTAAATCTTGTGAATACTTTGTTGCTTCACCTAAGCAAATTGGCAGCAAGCCTGTAGCCATTGGATCGAGAGTACCGGTATGCCCTGCTTTTTCTGCATTCAATGCCCGCTTAATGGCGGTCACTGCACCTTGCGAGCTCATCCCAGCAGGCTTATCAAGCAAAACAACACCATCGATTCTTACTGACATGAATTATGCGTTCTCGTCTTTACGATCACTATCAACCGCTTGATCAATGAGCTTAGACATTTCAATACCATGCTCAACCGAACTGTCATAGTGAAAATGCAAGGTTGGGACAGTATGGATATGTAAACGCTTAAAAAGCAATGAATGTAGATAGCCGGCCTTATCTTGTAAGGCTTTTTCCGCTACCTCAGGGTCGGCCCCCAAAACAGTAAAAAAGACTTTTGCATGCGCTAAATCTGGCGTAAGTTCGATACTCTGTAAGGTAATCAAACCTAGGCTAGGACTGCGCAACTCACGAGGGATAAGCTCGGCCAGATCTCGCTGAATCTGATCGGCAAGACGCTGGTTACGATGGGGGCTAGTTTTATGCATTATTTGAAAAACAATTAAAGTGAGCGGGCAACTTCAGTAACTTCGAACACTTCTAATTGGTCGCCTTCTTTAATGTCGTTGTAGCCCTTCAATGACAAACCACACTCGACACCAGCGCGCACTTCTTTTGCGTCATCCTTAAAGCGCTTCAATGAATCAAGCTCGCCAGACCATATAACAACGTTGTCACGTAAGAGGCGCACGCTTGAGGTACGCTTAACAACACCATCAGTTACCAAACAACCTGCAATCGCACCCACTTTAGACACCAAGAAGACTTGACGAATCTCCACCATACCGGTGATTTCCTCTTTCTTGTCAGGCGTCAATAGACCGCTCATAGCTGCTTTTACCTCATCTACGGCATCGTAAATAATGTTGTGATAACGAATATCAACACCATTGTTCTCAGCCAACTTGCGAGCCGCTGCATCTGCACGAGAATTAAAGCCAATAATGACTGCCTTGGAGGCAACTGCCAAGTTCACGTCAGTTTCAGTAATGCCACCAACAGCTGCATGAACAATTTGAACCTTCACTTCCGGGGTGGAAAGTTTCTGTAAAGACTGAGAAAGCGCTTCTTGTGAGCCCTGTACATCAGCCTTAATGATGAGTGGTAATAACTTCGCCTCTATCGCACCTTCACCCATATTTTCCATCATGGTTTCAAGTTTGACAGCCTGCTGCTTAGCTAACTTCACATCGCGGAACTTGCCTTGGCGGAAGAGTGCAATCTCACGAGCCTTACGTTCATCAGGTACCACTTGCACAGCCTCACCAGCCGCAGGAACTTCTGATAAACCTTGAATCTCCACCGGAATAGATGGGCCCGCCTCATTACATGACTTACCGTTCTCATCCAACATCGCGCGAACACGACCATAAGAAGAGCCAGCTAGAAGCATGTCGCCGCGCTTGAGTGTTCCAGATTGAACTAGAACTGTTGCAACTGGTCCACGACCTTTATCCAAGCGCGCTTCAATTACCAAGCCTTGCGCTGGTGCGTCCTTAGGAGCTTTAAGCTCCAAAATTTCTGCTTGCAAAAGAACGTTCTCAAGCAAAGAATCAATTCCTTCGCCTGTTTTCGCAGATACGCCAATAAATGGCACATCACCGCCATACTCTTCAGGAACCACCTGCTCAGCAACCAACTCTGTTTTTACACGCTCAGAGTTTGCCTCTGGTTTATCAATTTTGTTAATGGCAACAACCAATGGAACACCACCAGCAATCGCATGATGAATTGCCTCTTTGGTTTGTGGCATCACGCCATCATCTGCCGCCACTACCAAGATCACAATATCAGTTGCCTTAGCCCCACGAGCACGCATTGCAGTAAAAGCTTCATGACCTGGGGTATCCAAGAAGGTAATCATGCCGCGTGGAGTTTCCACATGGTATGCACCAATGTGCTGCGTAATGCCGCCGGCTTCACCAGTAGCAACTTTTGCAGTCCGAATCTTATCGAGCAAAGAAGTCTTACCATGATCAACGTGACCCATTACGGTAACAACTGGTGGGCGCGGCAACAATTCCGCTTCGTGACTAGAGGTGCCTAAATCTAAATCTGGATCATCTAACTTTGCTGCATGGGCAGTATGTCCCATCTCTTCCACAATGATCATTGCGGTATCTTGATCTAAGATTTGGTTAATCGTGACCATTTGACCCATACCCATCAAAAGCTTAATCACTTCCGCACTCTTGACAGCCATTGCATGAGCTAATTCTGCAACCGTGATCGTTTCAGGAACATGAACATTACGTACAACTGGCTCTGTAGGAAGCTGGAAATTAGTATCGACATTCGCTTCAGCAATTTGGCGCTGCTTTTTCCTACCGCCGCCAGACCGCCAACCACCTACACCACCAGAGACATCGCCACGCGTCTTCAGTCCGCCCGGCTTTTTGACACCCTCTTCTTGCCAAGTGGAAGAAGTTTCTGCCGATTTAATAGTTTTTCCACCAACCTTCGCTGGGGCTTTTTTCTTATCGTCAGCACCTTCAGCTTTTGCAGGTTTATGCAAAGTACCTTTTTTCGCTTCCTCTGCTGCAATTTCGCTTGGCGCCTTGAGAACACGTGCGGGCGTACTCATCATGTCACGAATAGCTAATGCTTCGGCTTCTGCAGCAGCTCGGCGCTTAGTGATATCCGCCAATTGAGCCTTACTTGCATCCGCAACTTCTTTGGCAGCTTTATCAGCTTTAGCTTTTTTATCCGCTGCCTTTGCAGCTTCAGCGGCTGCATCGACTGTAGACTTTGCTTCCTTTTCAACCACTGGTTCTGCGGCATTAGCCACTGCAAGCGCGTCAG
>JALRHB010000079.1 GCA_023253245.1 Polynucleobacter sp.
AGGAAAAGACACCCCACGAATATTCAAGCCAATTTGCTGGCCCAGCTCCATCATTAATATGGCTAAGGAGATAGGTATGCCTCTTCTGTTTTCGATGATTTGATGCAGGTAAGAATTTTCCGGGGCGTAAAAATCATTTGGGTTTGGTCCGAACCCAAGTTCGTTGTAAAAGAAATGCTTCAAGAGTTGCAGACGCTGAATAGGGGGTGTATCAGGAGTAATACGTTGCTTGAGCTTATTACCCCACTGATCAATTTGATCGAGCACTCCTTGCACATTGAGATCTGGATAAGCGTGCTGTGCAACTGCGACTGCTGCCTCAGTTAAGGGAAGGTGTTCATCTTCAGCAACTAATGAAGTGAAATAGTCGAGTTGTTGTGTAGGCATAAAGGCTATTTTGCATGACGCAGGAATTTTTGCCAGCGAATTCCCACAAGACTAAGGGCCCCAAAGTAAATGACGGCGGCTGCAGCCAGCCAACCCATCAGTAAGCTGATTCTTAGCCAGGGGGTCTCTTGTAAGCCAAGCCATGAATGTGCTGTAGAGGCATAAAGCAGTACGCCTGAAAAGGGAATTAGCGCCAAAAGGAGTTGTCCAAGGTATTTGAGCCATGATGTGCTTGGTAGGGCGCCACGTCGATACAGACCTAGCCAGAGTAAAGTAGCATTGAGGCATGCCCCCACTCCGATTGAGAGAGCCAGGCCAGCATGACCTAGCCAGGGTACAAACAGCAAATTTGCCAGTTGAGTAGCCACTAGTACCAATATGCCAATTTTGACTGGGGTACGAATGTCTTGGCGAGAATAAAAGCCGGGAGCTAATATTTTGACTAGTATGAGTCCAATTAGTCCAACTCCATAAGCTGCCAATGCGCGCTGTGTCATTAAGACATCCGTAGCATTAAACTTGCCATAGTGATACAGGACTGCCGCCAAAGGCTCACCAAAGATAAATAGTGTTATTGCGCAAGGTGCCGCCAGTAGCAGGGTGAGTTGTAAACCCCAAATCAGAAGTTCACCCGCCTGAGCTAAATCATTTCTTGCATTTGCCTTACTAAGGCTGGGAAGAAGAACGGTGCCTAATGCGACGCCAAGTAGCGCAGTTGGAAATTCCATCAATCTATCCGCATAGGAAAGCCATGAGACACTTCCAGTCTCTAAGCGCGAGGCAATGTTGGTGTTGATGATGAGTGAGATCTGCGCCACAGATACTGCAAATACCGCGGGCCCCATTAACTTGAGAACGCGTCTGGCATCGGGATTTAGGATTGCAGATTTGATGGCGCTAGGTATCAGGCCGACTCGTGGCAATAAACCCAAGCGCGCTAGTGCAGGAACCTGAATTGCTAGTTGCAGAACGCCACCGACCAGCACGCCGATGCTCAGCGCATAAATGGGTTGCTCTAGATGAGGAGCAAGAAAAATGGCGCCTCCAATTAAGGCGAGATTGAGTAAAACCGGGGTAAATGCTGGAATAGCAAAGCGGCCGAAGGTATTGAGGATCCCTGCTGACAAGGAGACCATCGAAATTAGCCCAATATAGGGGAACATGATGCGCGTCATGACTACGCTAGCTTCGTAAGCTGGCCCCCCCTTAAAGCCTGTAGCAATTGCTAAGATCAGCAATGGGGCAGCGATTACGCCCAGAAGAACTGTGATGAGCAAAGCCCAAAATAAGAGGGTTGCAACCGAATTTATGAGTACTTGAGACTGCTTGATGTCCCCTTTGCTCGATATTTCCCCCAAAATGGGTACAAATGCCTGAGAAAAGGCTCCTTCAGCAAATAGCCGGCGTAGCAGATTTGGTAGCCTAAAAGCCACATTAAAGGCGTCAGTCCACTCAGAAGCCCCAAAGCTACGCGCAATCAGAGTTTCCCTTAGTAGTCCCGTAATCCGGGACAACATGGTTAGGGAGCTAACCTTAGCGGCGGCAGAAAGCAGATTCATGGGTTAATTTTCCCCTATTTATCAAGCGACTGGGCTTTTTTGGTCCTTTAATGTAAAATCTTGGGTTTTGGTGAGTCAGCTTACAAATTTGGCGAACCCACGCAGAATTTCAGTTAATCGTATTTTGTAATTTTTATATAGCAAGGTTTAAAGATGGCCAATACCGCACAAGCGCGCAAACGCGCACGGCAGGCAGTAAAACAAAACGAACACAACTCCAGCTTGCGTTCAAAGCTTCGCACCTCTATTAAGGCGGTTCGCAAAGCAATTGAAGCTGGTGATAAAGCCGCTGCAGCCAAAGTTTTTGCAGCAACTCAATCCACAATCGACAAGATTGCCGACAAGAAGATAGCTCACAAAAATACAGCGGCTCGTCAAAAGTCTCGCTTGTCTGCTGCTATTAAGGCGATGGCGGCCTAAGGGTTTTTTGTTTTAGGCAGGTCTGGAAGCATCTAGACCTAAGCCCGCTCCTTAACAGAGCGGGTTTTTGTTTTTAGGACTGGGTTTGCGATTTAGGTTCAAATTCGCAGGCCTCTTCAATTGGCAGACTGTTGTCTTTGGCGAAGTTCATGACAAAGTCTAGCGCTCTTGGATCTAGCTCTCCCAGTCTGGTATCGATTACAACGCATTTCACTTGTGCAATAAGCACTGGCCTGACGTAGGGTGAGTAAGTGAAGCGGGGGTCTCCAGCATCGCCTGGTGGGCGAAAAGTGGCCATGACACCGCAAAGACGTTCAGCCCAGTCACTTGGCCGAAAAGGTTTGCCTGAAGTTGTAATGCCTTGAATGAAAAGCTTTTTGTGGTTCAAGTTGGCGTAAAAATCGATGTAATGAATAAGTATGAATTAGCCCCCTAGCTTAACAGTCTAGGATGGCCTTAAGATGACTTTAGGAATTATTTTCGTGCAGTTCGAAGTCCGAGTAAAAAATGCAAGCTAAAACTTCAGTAGAAAGCTCAACAATGACATCTTTGGCGAAGCCCCAAATGCCTGGCCAGGTTAGGCATTATTTGCAGTTTGCTGACCTTACCCGCGAAGAGTACGACTATCTTCTGAAGCGCTCCGCATGGCTCAAAACCAAGTTTAAAAGTTATGAAACTTGGCACCCCTTGCACGATCGAACCTTGGCGATGATTTTTGAAAAGCATTCCACGCGAACTCGCCTCTCATTTGAGGCGGGCATTCACCAGCTTGGTGGTCATGCTGTGTACCTCAATACCCGAGATACCCAATTAGGCCGTGGCGAGCCTGTGGAAGATGCCGCTCAAGTGATTTCTAGGATGACTGACATCATCATGATTCGTACCTTTGGCCAAGAGATTATTGAGCGCTTTGCCGCAAATTCTCGTGTTCCAGTGATTAATGGCCTCACAAATGAATATCACCCTTGCCAAGTTCTGGCTGATATTTTTACTTTTGTAGAGGCAAAGGGTCCGATTCAAGGGAAAACAGTGGCCTGGGTGGGGGATGCCAATAATATGGCCTACACCTGGATACAGGCTGCCGAGTGTTTAGATTTTCATATTCGTTTCTCTGCGCCAGGCGGCTATCAGCTTGACGAGTCTAGGTTGACGGCTAAAGCGAAAAAGCACCTTACTGTTTGCGCCGATCCGAAAGATGCTTGCAAAGATGCTGATTTGGTGACCACTGATGTTTGGACTAGTATGGGCTTCGAGGATGAGAATTCCTCTCGCATGAGCGCATTCAAAGACTGGATGGTTGATGAGGAATTAATGTCTTTGGCAAAACCAGATGCCTTATTTATGCACTGCTTGCCTGCTCATCGGGGTGAAGAGGTTTCGGCTGAAGTTATCGATGGTCCTCAAAGTATTGTTTGGGAGGAAGCTGAAAATCGTCTGCATGTGCAAAAGGCGTTAATGGAGTACTTGCTCTGTGGGCGCCTGGATTAATTTTTTTTAAGTAATTCGTTTTAGTTCATTTTTAATTGAAAAGAAATCATGTCCGATATTAAAAAAGTAGTTTTAGCGTATTCCGGTGGTCTTGATACGAGTGTGATCTTGAAATGGCTTCAAGATACTTATCAGTGCGAGATTGTTACTTTTACTGCCGACTTAGGGCAGGGCGAAGAGCTTGAGCCAGCACGCGCAAAGGCCCTACAATTTGGCATCAAGCCTGAGAATATTTTTATTGATGATTTGCGTGAAGAGTTTGTGCGCGATTTTGTTTTTCCGATGTTTCGTGCCAATACGATTTATGAGGGCGAATACTTGCTAGGCACTTCAATTGCGCGACCACTAATCGCCAAACGACAAATCGAGATTGCGCGTCAAACTGGCGCTGATTCTGTATCGCATGGCGCTACTGGTAAAGGGAATGACCAGGTGCGTTTTGAACTGGGCTACTATGCCCTCGAGCCAGGAATTAAAGTAATCGCTCCTTGGCGTGAGTGGGATCTACTCTCCCGTGAAAAACTCATGGCCTATGCAGAAAAGCACGGTATTCCAGTGGAAATGAAGCATAAGCAAGGTGGCTCACCTTACTCTATGGATGCCAACTTGCTGCATATCAGTTATGAGGGGCGCCATCTTGAGAACCCTAATGCAGAGGCTGAAGAGTCTATGTGGCGTTGGACCGTTTCTCCTGAAAAGGCACCAGATGCCGCAGAGATTATTGAAATTGAATTTCGTGCTGGTGATCCAGTTGCCATCAACGGTAAAGCCCTCAAGCCACATGAGTTGTTGGCTGAACTCAATCGGATCGGCGGCAAGCACGGCATTGGCCGCTTAGATTTGGTGGAGAACCGCTTTGTGGGTATGAAGAGCCGTGGTTGCTATGAAACACCGGGCGGAACTATTCTTCTAAAAGCACATCGTGGTATTGAAAGCATTACTCTTGATCGTGAAGTGGCTCACCTTAAGGATGATTTGATGCCACGTTACGCTAGCTTAATTTATAACGGCTTGTGGTGGTCTCCAGAACGTATCGCCTTGCAAACCTTAATTGATCACACTCAGCAAATGGTTAATGGTGTCGTGCGCTTGAAGCTCTATAAAGGTTCTGTATCTGTAATTTCACGTGACTCCGCAAACACTTTATTTGATCAGACAATTGCGACCTTTGATGATGACGGGGGCGCGTACAACCAAGCTGATGCCGGTGGTTTTATCAAGTTGAATGCGTTGCGGATGCGTATTGCAGAAACCGCTAAGCGTAAGCGTGCCAAGTAGTCTAAAGATAAATTAACGTAATACCTCAATTGGAAAGAATAACGATGCAATTTGATCAAGTTTCAGTAGGTAAGAAAGCCAATGTTTTTTTTGATGGCAAGTGCGTATCACATACCGTCACGCTACCGAATGGTGTTCGCAAGTCTGTAGGCGTAGTGTTGCCAAGCACCTTACGTTTTGATTTGAGCACCAAAGAAATCATGGAGGTGGTTGATGGCAATGCTTTTGTCAGCATCAATGGTGCCCCTGAAGTGGAGTTCAAAGCTGGTCAAAGCTGGGAGGTCGAAAAGGGCGGTTACTTCATTATCCGTGCAGAAGCTCCTGTCCACTATGTTTGCCACTTTGAATAAGCATTAAGCTAAGCCAAAAGGCTTTTCTAAAAAATGAACGCAGATCTCGGTCTGCGTTTTTTATTTCTTAGCTTTTACTTGGCGCAAATTATTTTTTAGGCAGTCCTTGAATCACCATGCCGGGCACGATAACTCTCTCAGAGAACCATTGTTTATTCATCTCTAGAGCGTAACGAACCGGAGCTTGAGGGCAGTGGTTATTGGTGGTTTGAGCCTGCATCTCTTCAATATTCACGATCTTGCCATCATCAGCAATAAAGGCAATTGAGAGAGGAATCTTGGTGTTACTCATCCAGAAGCAATGCCCCGCTTTTTGCTCAAAGACAAATAGCATGCCAGAGTTAGTTGGCATGCTAGTGCGATTCATAAGTCCCACTTCACGGGTTCTAGGGGTATCTGCCAATTCTGCTTGAATTCGGTACACGCCTATCTTGAGCTCAAGCGTTGGCAGACCAGTATTAACCTGCGCAAAAGCGTAGACCGAAAAGAGGATGGTGCCAATGATTAGCTGGGTAATAGATCGTCTGATTTTGGGGTGGAGCATGACATTAAAAAAGGGGGGTAATAGACTCATTCTAAAGAGGATGAAAAAAACCCAGGAACAAGTCCTGGGTTTTAGTAATGATCTAAAGCAGATTAAGCTGCTTGGATATTAGTAGCTTGCTTGCCTTT
>JALRHB010000007.1 GCA_023253245.1 Polynucleobacter sp.
ATCTTCACGACCTCGTTGACACTGATCTTGGTACAGAATCACGTTATCAAAGCTGTTGCCGAGGATGCGAGTCAGGTCGCGAATATCCTCGTCACGACGATCACCGGCACCACTGATTACCACATGACTACGTTTAGGTTTCATGGCTGTGATAGCGCTAGCAAGGGCTCTCATGGCGTCTGGGTTATGCCCATAGTCGGCGATCACCGTAGCACCTTTGTGTTGAAATTGGTTAAATCGCCCAGGCGCAGTATTTGTTGAACTTTCAAATGATTTTAAGCCTCGCTTGATGGTCTCTGTATCTAGACCTAAGGCCC
This sequence comes from Polynucleobacter sp., assembly GCA_023253245.1. Lineage (GTDB taxonomy): Bacteria > Pseudomonadota > Gammaproteobacteria > Burkholderiales > Burkholderiaceae > Polynucleobacter. The sequence goes on from JALRHB010000007.1 coordinate 318, forward strand.
AGGCTGCTCCAATAGAGGCCATGACATTTTCAATCTGAAAGCCCAATAACCCATTTTGAGTTAAGGGAATATCGCTTACAGAAAAGCGGTATAACACTCTCGACCCTTTGGAGCAAATGATTTCATTGCCATCAAAGTAGATCACTTTTTTATTTTTGGCCCGGTGTGCAGCAATCACGGGATGGTGTTGATTTTGTGCAAAAAAGATTACGCGACCTGTGCAGACATCACCCATTTTGGCGACTATAGGATCAGCAGCATTCAAAACGGCGGCGCCAGTTGGCGCTACATTTTGAACGATCACTCGCTTCAGAATAGCGAGATCTTCCACGCTGGTAATGTAGTTCAGGCCTAGATGATCACCTTCCCCAATATTGGTAACTACAGCAACTTCGCAGCGATCAAAGCCAAGCCCCTCGCGCAGCATACCGCCGCGGGCCGTCTCTAGTACGGCAGCATCAACATCTGGATGCATGAGGACATTCCGGGCGCTCTTGGGGCCGCTACAGTCACCAGAATCAATAAGGCGATTATTGATATAGACACCATCAGTTGTAGTCATGCCGACACGCATGCCTGTTTGATTCAATATATGAGAAATAAGACGAACAGTTGTTGTTTTACCATTAGTTCCAGTCACTGCTACCACGGGAATGCGCCCATCTTCTCCGAGCGGAAACATCATATTGATGATGTCTTCACCAACAGCGCGGCTCTTGCCGAAAGAGGGTTTTAAATGCATTCTTAGGCCAGGTGCCGCATTGACTTCAACAATGCCACCCCCTTGCGCTTCTAGGGGTTTATAGATTGCCTCACAAAGGATATCCACCCCAGCAATATCGAGACCAATCATTTGTGCTGCGGCGATTGCACTGGCTGCAACATCAGGGTGTACATCATCCGTGACATCTGTAGCGGTGCCACCGGTGCTTAGATTGGCATTATTGCGAAGTAAAACACGCTCACCAGTTTTGGGAATGTACTCAGGAGTTAGCTTGTTACTAGCTAGATGGGCAAGAGCAATGTCGTCAAAGCGTATCTTGGTTAGAGCGGTGGCGTGACCGTCACCTCGCAGAGGGTTCTTATTTTCTATTTCAACGAGTTGTGCAACGGTATGTTTGCCATCTCCTACGACTTGAGCAGGTTCGCGCCGTGCTGCGGCTGAAAGTCGATTGCCAACAACAAGCAAGCGATAGTCTGCACCGGGGAGGTAGCGCTCAACTATGGTTTCTCGTCCAAATTCTTGAGTCACGACAAAGCCGGCACGAACTTCAGCTTCGGTTTGAATATTCGCAACAACACCTTTACCTTGATTGCCATCTTTTGGTTTAAGAACTACGGGCCCACCGATTCTCTGGGCAGCAAGCCAGGCATCATCGGCATTGGTCACTACTTCGCCAATTGGCACAGAGACACCTGCAGCAGCTAATAAGTTCTTTGTAAGCTCCTTATCTTGCGCAATTGCTTCCGCAATCGCACTAGTGTTGCTTGTCTCAGCAGCTTGAATACGTTTTTGTTTGCTACCCCAGCCAAATTGAACCATGCTTCCCTCAGTCATACGACGATAAGGAATGTTTCGCTGGAGAGCGGCGTCCACGATTGAACCGGTGCTTGGTCCAAGGCGAACGTCTTCATTGAGTGCCTCAAGCTCCGAGAGGGCGGCTGTTAGATCAAAAGCTACATCACCTAGTGTTGCTTGAATGAGTGCAAAGGCAAAATCAAATGCCATCCGACCGACTACTTCTTCGGTGTACTCAACCACTACTTGATAAATACCAGTATCGACTGTTTGAACAGTGCGGCTAAAGGTGACAGGGCATCCTGCTTGAGATTGCAATCCAAGTGCCGCATGTTCTAGAGCGTGAGCTAAAGAGATTACTTCATTGTGCGCGCCACGACGCATACTTCCAAGTTGTGGGAAGCGTTCTCTAATTTTGATTTCAAAGTCCGGAATGAGATCTATTGATCGCTCAGATTCTTCGCAAGAAACAATGGCCTCTAAAGCAGTATGGCGGCTCCATAAATTTGGGCCACGCAACATACGGATACGAGTAATCTCCAATTAAACTCCTGCGCTAATGCTAGTATCAGAGACAAAGGTTTCTACACCAGCCTCGATAACATTGAACGGAATATTTAAACCCCACGCTGCTCCCGCTGCCGCAGCAAGACTTAAGTCTGGAGCCCAAGTCGCTGTTGATTGCTTGATGCTCTGAGGAATAGGAATCACCAACTGATCTGCATTGCCCTGTTTGAGAGTAATGTAATCAGCACTTGCAATAATGGAGCGACCATTTTTTGCTTGATGTTCCATAATAACTTTAGAGTGAGGGTCTCTAGAAAAATACAAGACCTCACCTTTACTCAGTTCAGCCATTTTGACGATCATTGGATCATCTGCGTTCAGTACGCAGACACCCGTCGGTAAAACGACATCAACTTGGGTGCGGACTACGTTGAAGAGATGGTCTTCATCGCTAATATGATGCTCTGGAAATAATTGCAGGGGATCTATGTTTAAAACAATGCCAATGTGACATTGGTCATAAGGAAGACCCTCAAGCAATAGGCATGCATTATCACTTTCAATGACGGCTGCTTCAATGGCTCTGTTCTGTAAAGTGCGTCGACCATTTTCCCAATGAGAGGAAGAGTTACGCTTGATATTGCGGTTACCAAAATAGAGGCCTTGACTGGTTGATAAACCAACGTGCAGGTTAGTGAGTCGCATAAAGTGTGCAACCATTTCTGCTACAACTGTTCTGCCCTCATTACCGCTAACGCCAATAATTGGAATACGAAAATCAAATCCAGGCGGGAATAAGTGCTGAGCAATTTCTTCACCAACAGGTTGTGGTTTGCCGCTGGCAGGCTTTAAGTGCATTAGCAATCCAGGACCTGCATTCACTTCAACAATGGCAGCATTTTGTTCTTCGAGTGGTTTGCTGATATCTTGCGCAACGAGATCTATGCCAGCAATTTCAAGACCAACCACGCGCGCTGCTAGGGCAACTTGACTAGCTACATCGGGGTGAACCAAGTCAGTGACATCAAATGCAACGTTTCCATTGCTTTGGATAAGTACTTTTTGATCTATTGCTGGAATACTCGAACCATCCAACTTTTGGCGCGCCAACTCTAGTTCTACAGCAGAATCAATACGAACTAGGTTGAGTGGGCACTCTTCGGTTGTGCCACGACGTGGATCTGAATTAATTTGGGACTCAATCAGCTCCAGAACTGTGTGTTTTCCATCACCAGTAATCCAAACCGTTTCACCCTTGGCAGCTGCCACTACCTTATTACCAACCACTAATAGGCGATGTTCATCACCAATAATATGGCGCTCTACTAGGACTTCGCTACCCTCGTTGATAGCGACTGCATATGCCGCTTCAATTTCTTGTTGGGTGTAGAGGTTAATAAAAACACCGCGACCATGGTTGCCATCTATTGGTTTAACTACAACCGGTAGCCCAATATCTTGCGCCGCTTCCCAGGCATCATCAGGACTGCTAACAGTTCTACCCTCTGGGGTTGGGACACCAGCGCTAGCTAGTAAGCTCTTAGTGAGGTCTTTGTCACGCGAGATGGTCTCAGCAATCGCGCTAGTGTGATCCGTTTCAGCTGTCCAAATCCGGCGTTGTTTGGACCCATATCCTAGCTGGACAAGATTTCCGCTTGATAGTCGAATATGGGGAATCTCTCTTGCAGTAGCGGCATTAACGATACATGCGGTGCTCGGGCCAAGACAAAGGTCATCACTAAGCTCTCTGAGATCCTCGAGGATTCGCTCTCTTTGTGCAATGAAATCTCCATTGTCCTTGATCAAAGTGAGCAGAAGATCGCGTGCGTGGGTAAAAGCTCTAAGGGTAACTGCTTCCTCGGTAGCACTCACAATAACTTTGTAAACGCCACGACGTCCGCCATCACGTGCTCTACCAAATCCTCCTGGAATGCCTGCTAGGTTTTGAAGTTCGATGGTGAGGTGCTCAAGAATATGTCCAGGCCAGGTACCTTCCTCAACTCGCTTTAAAAAACCGCCAGGTTCGCCATAACTACAACGGTGCTCATGAAGGCTTGGAAGGCATTTGCTAAGGCGATCATAAAAACCAGGAATCAGGTCTGAGGGATAGTCTTCTAGGTCCCCAATATCGATCAAAACCTCCAGAGCTGGGTTGTAGCTCCACATATTTGGGCCACGCAGATGTCGGTGACTAAGAATCTCAATGGTTTTGTCTAGTAATTGGGGCATATGTGGAAATAAAGGGGGTTGAGCTTCGCCACAGCAAGTCTGGGCTGGAAGACCTCAAGCTGTCTCTCAGGTTCTAATAATTAAAGAAATCCACAAAATTAGCAAAAATATATAAAAAAGCCTACATCGACAATGTAACGGCTTTCTGGGCATTAAGGTTGACAGAAAGCTGAAATCTAAAAAATTTAGCTCCACTATACTTTTGGAATTAATGAAGCTAGAAATTTCCCCATCTTGCCCTCTGCCCCCAAGTATTTGGCTCGGCGTTTTACAGGGGGCTCACTGCCCAGTGAAAGGCTTAGGACCATTGCTGGCTTGGGTGGAATTGGATCTAGATGGGGATCTGCGTTTTGATAAAAGCCTTCTTGGCTTAGTTCCTGAGGGACTGTTTTGGGTTAGCAGTCAGGATTCAGAATTTTGGCCTATTAATCATGGTGCTAGCCTATCTCATGGTGACCATGCTGGCGTAGGGCATCTAAAGCTTGAAGTCGATGACAGGCTTTTGCATACTTGGCATTTCACCTTGGCCGTTAATCCCCAAGTTTTACGTCTACAGGCTGCCTTTAGGCAGTTAGTCAAATCTAACCAATTGCAAGAGGCTTCTTCTAAGCCGGCTGAGTTCGATCAGCAAGTTTGCCCTGTTTGCTTAACTTCAAGGCCGTCGCATATGGATGCTTGTCCTACTTGCGATCCAGAAGACGATGCCCCGCCTTCAACCTGGACTTTATTAAAGCTTTGGCGCTTTGCAAGACCGTATAAAAAACAGTTGCTACTGGGTTTTATATTGACTTTGCTTTCAACTGGCGCAACCTTAATTCCACCGTATTTAACAATGCCCTTAATGGATCATGTCTTGATTCCATATGAAAAAGGCAATCCAATTGACTTTGGTCTGGCGGGCAAATACCTCTTTGCCTTATTGGCCGCCGCAATAGTTGCCTGGGGTTTAGGCTGGTGGAAAACTTATTTATTGGCGCTGATCAGCGAACGCATCGGCGCTGATTTGCGTAACACAACTTTCGAGCATTTACTCAAATTGTCTTTGGAATACTTTGGCGGAAAAAGAACGGGAGACTTAATTGCTCGTATTGGAGCTGAGACGGATCGTATTTGTGTTTTTCTATCTCTGTATGCCTTAGATTTTGCAACGGATGTGATTATGATCACGATGACGGCTGCAATCTTGATTTCGATTGATCCTTTGTTAGCTTTAGTGACCCTAGCACCATTGCCATTCATCGTATGGATGATTCATGTGGTGCGCGACAAACTGCGTTTTGGTTTTGAAAAGATTGATCGTGTTTGGTCTGAGGTTACCAATATTTTGGCTGACACTATCCCGGGAATTCGAGTGGTTAAAGCGTTTGCCCAGGAAGATCGTGAGCTCAAACGTTTTGTTGATTCCAACAAACATAATTTACAAATTAATGACCGCGTCAATCGTGTTTGGGGCTTGTTCTCACCAACGGTTACCTTGTTAACTGAAACGGGTTTATTAGTTGTGTGGGGATTCGGAATTTGGCAGGTTGCTCACGAACAGGTAAGCGTTGGCGTCTTGATTGCGTTTCTGGCTTATATCGGACGTTTTTATATTCGTCTTGATTCTATGAGCCGCATTGTTTCTCATACTCAAAAAGCTGCAGCGGGAGCCAAGCGAATATTCGATATTTTGGATCACGTCTCTAGCGTTCCAGAGCCTATCAACCCGGCTCCATTGGGAAATGTCAAAGGCCAGATCTCTTTGAGAGACGTTGGTTTTCGTTACGGCAATCGCGCCGTTACTAAAGGCATTAATTTGGAAATCGCTCCCGGTGAAATGATTGGCTTAGTGGGGCATAGCGGTTCAGGCAAAAGTACTTTGGTAAATCTAATTTGCCGTTTTTATGATGTGAGCACCGGTTCAATTACTCTGGATGGGCGAGACATCAGAAGCATTCGGATTGCAGACTATCGCAAGAGGATTGGGCTAGTTCTGCAAGAGCCATTTTTATTCTTTGGCACGATTGCTGAAAATATCGCTTATGGAAATCCGGATGCGACGCGTGCAGAAATTATTGAAGCGGCACGCGCAGCGCATGCTCATGAATTTATTCTTCGTCTACCGTTGGGTTATGACTCTCTAGTCGGAGAGCGTGGTCAATCACTTTCTGGTGGTGAGCGTCAACGCATTTCTATTGCACGCGCATTGTTGATTAATCCAAGCATCTTGATTTTGGATGAGGCCACTTCTTCTGTTGATACCACGACTGAAAAAGAAATACAGAGAGCATTAGATAATTTAGTGAAGGGTCGCACGACAATTGCAATTGCACATCGTCTTTCAACTCTGAGAAAAGCAGATCGCCTAGTGGTGCTTGATAAGGGTGAGGTTGTAGAGATTGGCTCGCATGATCAATTGATGGAGGCTCAGGGAGCGTATTACGCTTTGTATCAAGCTCAATTACGTCATGCAGCTGAGCTTGTAGAGGGCGGTGCAATAGGCGAGAGTATTGACGAAGCTGAAAAAGAAACCGCTGTAGAAAATTTGCAGTTATTAGCCAAGCAAACTGGAGGTGGAGTATGAGTGGATACTTGAGACCCCATTCGCTTGAGCGAGATTCTCTTGGGCGTTTGGTATTTAGTGATGCTCATGGACACCGACATGTTGGCGTTTATCCAGTAAGGGCTTTCCCAATTACCGCGCCAGAGGCAGGTATTTCTATCATGAATTCTTCTGGCAAGGAATTGTGCTGGTTTAGTAGTGTCAAAGAGGTTCCAGTGGCCGAACTGTCGCTTATTGAAGAGGAATTGGCTGCCCGTGAATTTATGCCAGTGATTCAGAAAATCACGCATGTCTCGACCTATGCTACCCCTAGCATTTGGGATATTGAAACGGATCGTGGGCCTACTCGTATTCGCCTTAAAGGGGAAGAGGATATTCGTCGCATTGCTGGCAATACCCTGATAATTGCTGATGCACATGGATTGCAGTTTTTGATCAAAGATTCAAGTCAATTAGATAAGGTTAGCAAGAAGTTTTTGGACCGTTTCCGTTAGAATAAATCCCATTCTCCTAGCTCTCTAGGCCGCTTTAGCTCAGTCGGTAGAGCAGTTCATTCGTAATGAAAAGGTCGCCAGTTCGATTCCGGCAAGCGGCACCATTTTTAGTATTAGGGTTAATACTAGGTTTATTAGTGTAATTACTAGGTATTGATTTGAAAATTGTTGATGGGAATCAAGACATATAGCACCCAGAAGATCAAAAATGATTCACACAATAAAGAAAAGCCAAAGTAACATTGGCATTCACATTTTTAAGGAGGAGCGTTCATGAAGATGAAGTTAAAAGGGGCCTTGATTTCCACCGCATTAGCCCTCGGTGTTGCTGGAGTTTCACCTGCGTTTGCTTGGGAGCCAACCAAGCCAGTTGAGTTCATTATTCCGGCTGGCCCAGGTGGCGGTGCTGACCAAATGGCTCGTATGATCCAAGGGATCATCACTAAACATAACTTGATGAAGCAATCCATCATTCCAATCAATAAATCTGCTGGTGCTGGTGCTGAAGGCTTTTTGGCTATGAAAGAAGCCAAGGGCGATCCTAATAAGATCATCATCACCCTGTCTAATCTTTTCACCACACCTCTTGCAACTGGAATTCCATTTAACTGGAAAGACATTACTCCAGTAGCGATGTTGGCACTAGACCAGTTTGTGTTGTGGACTAATGCTGAAAAACCTTACAAGACAGCGCCTGAATACATTGCTGCTGCTAAAGCAGCTGGCCCTGGCAAGTTCAAAATGGGTGGCACTGGTTCTAAGCAAGAAGACCAAATCATTACTGTTGCCCTTGAAAAGGCGACTGGCGCTAAATTTACATACCTTCCATTTAAAGGGGGTGGTGCTGTAGCGGTTCAGTTGGTTGGTAACCACATTGATTCTTCTGTGAATAACCCGATTGAAGCAGTTGCTCAATGGCGTGCTGGTAAGTTGCGCGCACAGTGTGTGTTTGATGACACTCGTATGCCATACAAGCAAAAAATGACAGACACTCTCTCTTGGAATGACGTGCCAACCTGTAAGGAAGTTGGTGTTGATACTGACTACGTTATGTTGCGCGGTATCTTTATGGCGCCAGGTGTAACTCAAGATCAGGTGGATTTTTATATCGACCTATTCAAGAAAGTTCGCGCTACTCCAGAGTGGAAAGAGTTCATGGAAAAAGGTGCATTCAACCAAACATTCATGACCGGCAAAGAGTTTAATAACTGGTTAACCTTGAACGAAGCTCTGCATAAGCAATTGATGGCAGAAGCAGGATTCTTGGCTAAGAAGTAATCACGTATTGTGAGTAGACCCCTGCTTGTGCGGGGGTCTATTTTTAGGTGCGCATGAAACTTTTCAGTTGTAAATTCAAAATAACTATTAACTTTTTCATTGGTGATCGAAGTAATGTCTGAAAATTCAAACGATAACAGTCACGAGTCGCTAGTTAGCGTTCGGACTATGGATATGGTTACTGCAGCCCTCTTTATTGTGTTGGGCGCTATATTTATGTACGGTTCAGTGCAGCTAGGTAATGGCTGGGGGTCTGATGGGCCTGAAGCGGGCTATTTCCCGTTTTACATTAGCCTGATCATGTCAATTGCCAGTGCGGTTACTCTGTTCAAGGGCTTTAAAGATAAGAGTGAAGAGGATGAGTCCTTTGTCGAAAAAGGGCCTTTCAAGCAAGTGCTTTCCGTTCTATTGCCTGCAGGGGTATTTGTTCTTGGCGTTCAATTAATTGGCATCTATGTGTCTGCATTAATTTACATTGCCGTATTTATGAGATGGCTCGGTAAGTATGCGCTATGGAAATCTATTGCGGTTGGCCTCGGTGTATCGGTGACCTTATTTATGGTCTTTGAGATCTGGTTCCAAGTTCCGTTGCCACATGGCTCCTTGGTTAATCCCTTGGCAATTATTGGCGTGCAATAAACAGATAACTATTAGAAAAATATAAAAGGAGCTCCAGTTGGAAGAAATTAGCGCTTTATTTCATGGCTTTGCTGTAGCCTTGACGCCATTCAACCTATTGTTGATGTTTGTTGGTGTGACTCTTGGTGTCATCATTGGTGTATTGCCCGGTTTGGGTGGTGCTAACGGCATTGCAATTTTGTTGCCTCTAACATTTACGATGCCGCCTACATCGGCCATCATCATGCTTTCCTGTATTTATTGGGGTGCATTATTTGGTGGGGCGATTACATCGGTTCTCTTTAATATTCCGGGTGAGCCGTGGTCGGTTGCAACAACCTTTGACGGTTATCCAATGGCACGTGAAGGTAAGGCTGGACAGGCTTTAACTGCCGCCTTTACTTCATCATTCGTTGGTGCATTCTTTGCCATCGTGATGATTACCTTCTTGGCTCCCTTAATTGCGAAGTTTGCACTTGAGTTCGGGCCACCAGAGTTCTTCTCAGTCTACCTCCTCACTTTCTGTAGCTTTGTTGGAATGAGCAAAGGTTCACCATTTAAGACAATTGCGTCTATGATGTTGGGTTTTGCCTTAGCTACTGTTGGTATGGATACCGTGACTGGTCAGCTCCGCTTAACTTACGGAAGCCAAGAGTTGATGCGTGGCTTTGATTTCTTGATTGCGGTTATCGGTTTGTTTGGTATCGGCGAGATTTTGGACTCTATGGAAGAGGGCCTGCAATTTAAAGGTGCTGCAGCTAAGATTCGCCGTCAAGTGGTTCTTGAAACTTGGGCTACTTTGCCAAAGTACTGGGCAACTTCATTGCGCAGCTGTTTAATCGGTTGCTGGATGGGTATTACTCCAGGAGGAGCCACTCCAGCTTCATTTATGTCCTACGGTGTGGCCAAGAGAATGTCTAAGAATGGCGATAAATTTGGCAAGGGTGAAATCGAAGGGGTAGTTGCTCCTGAGACTGCTGCTCATGCTGCGGGTACTGCTGCATTGTTACCAATGCTATCTTTGGGTATCCCAGGATCTCCAACAGCAGCTGTATTGCTTGGTGGCTTGTTGATCTGGGGTCTACAGCCTGGCCCATTGTTGTTCGTAGAGCAATCTGACTTTGTTTGGGGCCTGATTGCGAGTATGTACCTCGGAAACATTGCTGGTTTGATTGTGGTGTTAACCTGCGTACCGGTTTTTGCTTCAATTTTGAGAATTCCGTTCTCTATCATTGCCCCAGTAATTTTGGTCGTTTGTGCGGTTGGTGCATACACCGTGGGTAATGCCATGTTTGATGTATGGCTCATGCTTCTGTTTGGTGTAGTTGGTTATGTCTTTAAGAAGTTAAATTACCCAATGGCTCCAATGGTATTGGCTTTAGTGTTGGGCGACCGTGCTGAAGACTCTTTCCGTCAGTCTATGCTCATGTCTGGTGGTGGTTTGGATATTTTCTTCTCTAACTACCTAGTGGGCGGCATTAGTGGCTTGGCATTGATCTTGTTGCTTTGGCCTTTTGTCAGCAAAGTGATTGGCAAGAAAAAAGTCGCTGCGGCTTAAGAAGTGGTGATTAAGTAAAAAAGAGGGGGCGTAAGCCCCCTTTCTTTTTGTGCGAAATATTACATATAGAGGATGCTAATCGAGAAAAATCGCTGCTATACAGTTTTATGCAGGCTCAAGAGGCAAATCAAGCTGCTAACCCATATTTTAAGATGACGCAAGTCAGTTTTCAGCTTCATAATGATGTGTGTGAGACGAAGACATTATGAGCCTATTTTTTCGTAAATTAAGGACCCATCCAAAAGTAGCTCCTGGGATGGAGCGCTTGATTTTGCGCCATATTCCACAGGTATTTATCTTTGGCCTACTAGGGCTTAGTCTGCCATTACTTTTGGCTAGGCTATTTCCTATTTCGGGAAGTGTCACTGAGGTCCAACGCTGGATTGTTACCGTTGATATCTATGTCATCAGCTTAATTGTGTTTTATTGCACAGCAATTTTTACGGTTGGCTTCGGGGCACTGATTGTGATGATTATGAAAGGCCCAGCATATGTGGCTGATGCCTATCCTCTCATCGATTTTGATAGGCCATATGATGACAAGAAAATGGATCGATAGTCCATGTATCTTTCATTTATAAAAGTGCTGGCTAGAGCTTGGTGAATGACCTATATCAGGGTAGATACATGCGTACTTGGTTGATGAAACGAAATTGCTCTTTTTCACCTAAACAGGTGGGAATGTTTTATGTTTCGATTGTTTGCTTCTCCTTATTGGTAGCAACATACTTTTTATTAATCGGGGTATGGATGGTGATTATCTTTACTACCATTGAAATTCTGGCCTTAACGATTGCTCTGTATGTCTATACCCGCCATGCGCTGGATTATGAAAAGATCACGATAGTAGGCAAGCAGCTACTGTTTGAGAGGAGTTGGGGTGGCAAGTTGCAGCAGCATGAATTTAATACCGTCTGGACAAAAGTAATTTCAACAGGCAAGGCAGATAGAGACATTGCATTAAAAAGCGCAAATCAAGAAGTAATCATTGGTTTTTTTGTTGGAGTGAATGAGCGAGAGAAGTTTCAAAAAGAGCTACAACAATATCTTGGAGTTTGAATTTAACTAGGAGGTAGTAAGAATGGCACGCAATACTTTATTAAAGGCATTATTGATTTCAGCAGTTGGCGTATTTGGTTTGGCAAATGCACAAAACGCTAAAGTAGGTAGCGTAGAAATCGAAAACGCATACACCCGCGCTACAGTTCCAGGTCAAATGGCAGCCGGTGGTTTTATGAAGATTGAAAACAAGGGTAAAGCAGATCAACTAGTCTCCGCTAGCTCTCCCGTGGCTGGTGAAGTGCAGTTGCATGAAATGGCGATGGAAGGCAATGTCATGAAAATGCGCCAAGTCAAAGATATCGCAGTGCCAGCAAACGGCGCTGTTGAATTGAAGCCGGGTGGCTTACACTTAATGTTTATGAACATTAAGGCTCCATTAGCCGCTGGCGAAACTATCCCGGTCAAACTCAAGTTTGCTAAGGCTGGTGAAGTCGAAGTGAAGATGCCAGTCAATGCAATGGGCGCACAAGGTAGTGCTCATGGTGGCGGAATGAAACACTAAGATTTAGATTGATTAGTGAGCTGAGTAATAAAAAAGCCCCTAGTTATCACTGGGGGCTTTTTAGCTAGAGCAAGCATTTTAAATATTTAAATCCAAGTCAGTAACAGCGCCTTTGCTTGCGCTACTCGCAAGACTTGCATACTTTGCTAATAGACCACGGGTGTAGCGTGGTTTAGGTTGCTTCCATGCGGCGCGACGTTTGGCAATCTCTTCATCACTCACGTTGAGCTGAATGAGCAGTTTGTGGGCATCGATTGTTACAGAGTCACCTTCCTCAATAAGGGCAATCGTTCCGCCTACGTAAGCCTCAGGAGCCACGTGACCCACAACCATACCCCATGTGCCACCCGAGAAGCGGCCATCGGTGATAAGACCCACAGACTCGCCTAAACCTTGACCAACCAAGGCAGAGGTAGGGGCAAGCATCTCACGCATTCCAGGGCCGCCTTTGGGGCCTTCATAGCGGATGACCATGACATCACCATCTTTAATCTTTTGGGCCATGATGGCTGCCATTGCTTCATCCTCAGAGTCAAAAACACGAGCAGGACCAGTAATGGAGGGGTTTTTTAGACCGGTAATCTTGGCAACGCAACCCTCAGGAGAGATATTTCCTTTCAGAATGGCTAGGTGACCTTGCTTATAAATTGGGTTGTCTAAAGTACGAATCACCTTTTGATCAGCGCGAGGTACTGACGGGACATCTTTCAGTGTTTCGGCAATCGTTTTGCCAGTAATGGTCATGCAATCGCCATGCAAGAGTCCGCCATCAAGCAAAATTTTCATTACTTGTGGAATTCCACCCGCTTGGTGCAAGTCAGTTGCTAAATATTGACCAGAGGGTTTCATATCAGCGATGACAGGGACGCGTTTACGAATGCGCTCAAAATCATCAATCGTCCAATCGATTTCAGCGGCACTAGTGATTGCGAGGTAATGGAGTACCGCATTGGTAGAGCCGCCAACAGCCATAATGACGCTCACTGCATTCTCAATAGACTTCTTAGTAATGATGTCGCGCGGACGTAAATTCTTTTTAATCGCCTCAACCAGCACAATGGCGGACTCATGTGCGCTAGCAACTTTCTCGGCATCTTCGTTGGCCATGGTTGAGGAGTAGGGCAGACTCATGCCAAGCGCTTCAAATGAGGAGCTCATAGTATTGGCGGTATACATGCCGCCACAAGATCCGCTACCTGGGCAGGCGTGCTGCTCAACGCCTTTGAGGTCAGCTTCGCTCAGGCGCCCTGAGGTGAATTCACCAACGGCTTCAAATGCGGAGACGATATTGAGATCTTTGCCTTTAAAGTGGCCAGGCTTAATCGTGCCACCATAAACATAGATGCCGGGAACATTGGTGCGTGCTAAGGCCATCATGCCGCCTGGCATATTTTTATCGCAACCACCGATAACAACCACGCCGTCTTGCCATAAACCGTTTACACAAGTTTCAATACTGTCGGCAATTACCTCGCGTGAGATAAGGGAGTATTTCATGCCTTCAGTGCCCATACCTATGCCATCGGAAACGGTTGGGGTACCAAATAACTGAGCTTTAGCACCAGCTTCCTCAAGAGCGGTAACTGCTGCATCAGCTAACTTTTGTAAGCCGCTATTGCAGGGGGTAATGGTGGAGTGTCCATTGGCGACACCAACCATCGGTTTTACAAAATCCGTCTCTTGGTAGCCCATCGCGTAATACATTGAGCGATTGGGAGCTCGGGCAACTCCTTCGGTGACGTTGCGCGAGCGTTCATTTAGGCGTTTCATGCTGATATTGGCTCCAGAAAAGAATTAGTCGAAAGGCTCTATTGTGCCGTGAGATAAGGCAGAGTGCAGGGGTTTTTAAGACCTTTCTGCGCCTTTGCAATACGTCTTTTGGCAAATGGAACTATTGTATTTGCTGATTACCTCATAGTATTAGCTATATGGCTAATATCCTTTCAAAAATAGCTGCAGTAAATTGCACTATTGATGACTTTTTCCTTCAAATTCAATGACTAAAGTTGGCCACATTTACCTAATTGACGATGATGCATCAATGCGAACCTCTATGAGCAGAATGCTTAAAGAGGTGGGGTATGTGGTCGAGGATTTTTCTTCAGCGCTAAGCTTTTTAGAGCATTCCATGCCCGTATCCCCTGCGGTGATCCTATTAGATATGCAGATGCCTGATATGACAGGCTTAGATCTCCAGGAAAAATTGCTGCAAATGGGGAGAAAGACCCCTATTGTTTTTGTTAGTGGCCAAAGCCACCCCCATCAGATTGTGAAGGGCCTCAAAAAAGGGGCAATCGACTTCCTGTTTAAGCCCTTTAACTTGGAGGACTTGCTTAAGGCGGTTGGCGACGCCATTGAGTTTGATAAACGCCAGTTAAAGCGCATTTCAAAGACGGTAGAGGCTAAAAAAGACTACGCCAGCTTGACCCCAAGGGAGAAAGAGGTCTGTTTTTGGCTGGTAAAGGGCTTGCTTAATAAAGATATTGCTGTCAAGCTTGGCACAACTGATGCAACCATTAAAGTTCATAAGGCTAGAGTGATGGACAAAATGCATGTAGATTCTGTTCAAACTCTGGTTGCGAAGTATTTGGAATCCGAGCTTGAGGATATCGAATAAGGTTAGCTGTTTAGCTAATTTCCCTTATGTAGATTAAGAACTATGATGAGGCACGAATTTGGCAAATAAATCACTTAAAGTGTTTTTGTGAACAGCAAATCTAAACTCCCTGAAATCCAAAAAGAAGCCTTTACTCGAGCGAGGGAAAAGCTCGGCTTAAGCGCCAAAGATCTGGGCGGAATGGCCTGTTTATCCACTCGCCAAATTGAGCAAATTGAGGATGGTGAGCTTAGTACTTTTTATAGTCAACAAGTGAAAGTCACTGCCGCTAAAAAAGTAGCAAAGCTATTAGGTCTGACTGAAGCAGAAGCTTTTCATCTTGATGAAAAGACTGCAGTGAAACAAGTGGAACCAGAATTAACTACAGCAGTGCAAGAAGTGCAGTCACCTCCAAAGCCAGTTAAAGAATCGAAGTCAAAACAAAAAACTGCATCTATTCAGTCAGAGCAAGATCAACCTCCATTCACTGGTGCGCCAAGCAAAGTGACACCCTTATCAAGCAGCGCCCCTTCTGAGCCTACAAAGAAAAAGAACCTATTTTTATGGTTAAGTGTTTTAGCTGCTGCAGCATTTGCCATCATTAATCTAAGCCAATTCTTTTTTGCTGAGCAGCCGCAAGAAGTGGTGATTGTTAAGGAAGAAGTTATAGCCGCCCCTCAGGCATCATCTCCAGCACCATCTGAAGCTGTCCCTGTGGCTTCAACACCGATAGCCCCCCAAGTAACACCTGTAGCGCCAGCGCCAGCATCAGCGCCTCAACAAACGATCGCTTCTGAACCCTCAACAGCCTGTCCAGCCGAAGATTTAGTGATTCGCTTCAAACCTGAAGCGCCTCGCAAGGCGGGTGATATGGTTTACCTGCAGGCTAAATCCAAGCAAGTAGTTTGTGTGATCGATGCAAGTGGCAAAACCCAGAATAAATTATTGGAACCTGGTGTTGGCACTTCCTTTTATGGTCAACCACCATTTAAGGTTCTTACTTCTGGGCTTAATGAGGTAGATACATTCTTTCAAGGTGCAAAAGTGCGATTGGCAAACCCCACTGCAAAAACATTAATACTAGAGGCAGCTGCGGTAGTGGCGCCTTCTGCGGATCCTACTGATTCCCAGTTACGTTAGGCAGCATGAGAGCCGCTCTTAGCGGCCCGATCCCTATACTGAGTTAAATCGATTAAACAGCTGAATCGTCGGTTTCGCCAGTACGAATGCGAATCGCCTGTTCAATTGGGCTAACAAAAATCTTGCCATCGCCAATTTTTCCAGTACGCGCTGCTTTGGTAATCGCTTCAATCGCTGCTTCTGTGCGGTCGTCAGCAACAACAACCTCAACCTTTACCTTGGGCAAAAAGTCGACAACGTACTCTGCGCCACGGTAAAGCTCGGTGTGCCCCTTTTGACGGCCAAAACCTTTTACTTCAGTAACGGTTAAGCCAGTAACCCCAACTTCAGCTAGAGCTTCACGAACTTCATCAAGTTTGAACGGTTTAATAATGGATGTGATTAGCTTCATATATTCCCCTTAATACAGTAATCATACCTAGAACTCGAATCGACTGCCTAAACTTCATACATCCCGCAGCCTAGGGCTTGGGCTTCAGGCTACTTATGCCCGAAATTGCGAAGTGATTGGGTAGCGCCAATCTCGCCCAAACGCCCGAGTAGTGACCTTAATTCCTGGGGGAGCCTGACGGCGTTTATATTCGTTTAGCTTAATTAAGCGGGTAACTTTTTCAACACTCTCTGAGTCAAAGCCTGCCGCCACAATTTGGCCAATAGATTGATTTTGCTCCATGTAACGTTCCACAATAGCATCTAGTACTGCATAAGGAGGCAGACTGTCTTGATCCTTCTGGTCGGGGCGCAATTCTGCGGAAGGGGCGCGAGTTAAAATGCGTTCCGGAATGACTGACCCAAGACTATTGCGGTAGGCGCACAGTCGATAGACTAATGTCTTGGGAATATCTTTGATGACTGCAAAACCTCCTGCCATATCACCGTAAAGAGTGCAGTAGCCAACAGCCATTTCACTCTTGTTTCCTGTCGTTAAAACAAGACGGCCTGTTTTATTAGAAAGAGCCATCAGTAAAGTGCCGCGCACCCTGGCCTGAATATTTTCTTCAGTAGCATCAGGCTGCAATCCTTGAAATTGCTCTGCTAAAGATTTTTCCAATGCATCTACTGGACCACTAATAGGGATCTCATCGTATTGCACGCCAAGATTATTTGCCATCTCTCTGGCATCTATCCAAGAAATGTCTGCGGTATAGCGTGAGGGCATCATGACTGCTCTCACCTTATCTGCACCTAGGGCATCAACTGCAATCGCCAATACGAGTGCCGAATCTACACCTCCAGAAAGCCCAATAATGACCCCTGGAAAGCGATTCTTATGGACATAGTCGCGCACGCCTAAAACAAGGGCTTGGTAGGCCTGTGCTTCAATACTCTGGGATGGGGTAATCTGGCCTTGCTCAAGTTCGCCCGCAGGGTTTAGATTGACAAATCCTAAGCCAACATCAAACTGAGGCATAGCCATGACCACTTGACCTTGGCTATTGAGTGCAAATGAGCCGCCATCAAAAACCAATTCATCTTGTCCGCCAACGGCGTTTACATAGACCAAGGACATCTTGTTCAAAGCGAGCTGTTTTCGTAATACTTCAATACGCAGAGATTCTTTTTGCAAATGGTAGGGCGATGCATTTAAAACGAGTAGCACTTGCGCACCAGCATCATGAGCTTGTTTTGCAGGGCCAACATGCCAAGCATCTTCACAAAGAATGAGACCGTATCGAATGCCTGCATTCTCAAAAACGCATGCTTGATCTCCGGGTACAAAATAGCGAACCTCATCAAATACTTCATGGTTTGGTAGTTCTTGTTTGGCATAGCCCGCAATCGCTTGGCCATCTCGCAATACTGATGCATAGTTTTGTAGGCCGGCAGCCGTTCTTTTGGGGTGGCCAACAATGACAACAAGACCGGGAAATTGCTTGAGCTCTAAGGTGAGGCGATTAAGCTCTTCTTGAGCTGCTTCAATAAAGGCAGGGCGTAAGAGTAAGTCTTCTGGGGGGTAGCCTGTAAGCGAAAGCTCTGGGGTGATGAGAACAGTAGCGCCTTTAGCAAAGGCATCTGCTGCAGCTTGAGAGATGAGTTGCGCATTGCCTGGCAAATCACCCAATAAAGGGTTGATTTGCGCTATGGCGATGGTTTGCGAACTCGCTCCCAATTGTGAATCAATTACTTCTGTGATTTGGCATAACCTTCAATGCCATCAAGAATCTCTTTATGGGCAGCAGCAACACCAGCCCAACCTTTTACTTTTACCCATTTTCCTTTTTCAAGATCTTTGTAGTGTTCAAAGAAGTGTTGGATTTGGCTCAAAAGTAATTCGTTAACATCTTCTGGTTTTTGCAAATGTTTATAGATAGGCAGAATCTTGTCTTCTGGAACGGCTAATAACTTTGCATCTTGACCGCCTTCATCTTCCATCTCGAGCATGCCAAGAGCGCGGCAGCTCACAACTGAACCCGGAACCAATGCGAATGGTGTCATTACGAGAACATCAACTGGATCGCCATCACCAGCAATAGTCTGGGGGATATATCCGTAGTTGCATGGATAGTGCATTGCAGTACCCATGAAACGGTCTACAAAGAGGCAGCCACTTTCTTTATCCACTTCATATTTCACTGGATCAGCGTTCATCGGGATTTCAATGATGACGTTGAAACTTTCTGGGATCTTTTTGCCTGGGCTGACTTTGTCGTAACTCATAAATACTCCGCGTATTGATTAATGAATACCTCGATATTAGCAAAGAGGCGTTTAACTACTTGGGGAATGGCTAATTGGCTCTAGTTTAAGGCCTCTAAGAGCCCCATTGTGGACCAAGAGGCGCCACAAAAACGCCCAGCATTGCTGAAGGCGTTTTGTTGGGTATGAAGACCTCAGTCTAAAGTCTCTAAATAGCGTTGTGCATCTAGAGCCGCCATACAGCCAGTACCTGCACTGGTAATGGCTTGGCGGTAAATGTGATCTTGCACATCTCCTGCGGCAAACACGCCAGGAATATTGGTTGCGGTTGCATTGCCCTCTAAACCTGAATGGGTCTTAATGTAACCATTATTCATATCTAGCTGACCAATGAATAACTCAGTATTGGGTTTATGGCCGATGGCAATAAAGGCACCGGTCACGGCAATCTCTTCAGTTGATCCGTCTTGTTTTTTGATCCGCACTCCAGTAACGCCTTTGTCATCGCCAAGCACTTCATCTAAAGTGGAATTGAGTTTGAGCTCAACCTTACCTTCAGCAACTTTAGCCATCAGACGATCATTCAGAATAGGCTCCGCACGAAATTTATCGCGACGATGGATGACAGTTACTTTTCTGGCAATCCCGGTGAGGTAGAGAGCTTCTTCAACTGCAGTATTACCACCGCCCACTACGCAGACATCTTGATTGCGATAAAAGAATCCGTCACAAGTTGCGCATCCAGAAACGCCACGACCCATGAATGCTTCTTCACTCGGCAATCCAATGTACTGTGCTGAAGCGCCGGTGCAAATAATCAGTGCATCACAGGTATACGTTCCCGAGTCACCCTCTAAGCGAATCGGCTTTTCAGTAAGGGCGGCCGTATGGATGTGATCAAAAATAATGTTGGTATTAAAGCGTTCAGCATGCTTTAAAAAGCGATCCATCAGTTCAGGGCCTTGAACGCCATCTGGGTCAGCTGGCCAGTTTTCCACATCTGTTGTGGTCATTAATTGGCCGCCTTGAGCCAGCCCAGTGATGAGAGTTGGGTTGAGATTGGCGCGGGCTGCATAGACAGCAGCGGTGTAACCGGCAGGGCCAGAACCTAAAATAAGGACTTTGGAGTGTTTTGGAGTATTAGTAGTCATATCCAAATTATAGGATTGCTTGATTACAATCGTAGGAACATGGCTAGAACCTCAAACTCGAAGTCCCAGACCCCTTTGCCCCTACCTCCAGAGAATTCTGGGCAGGGAAGGATGCCCCGCCTTTTGCTAGAGGCGCGTTGGTTTATCTCCTTTGGCCTATGCTTGGGCTTGTTTGCCATATTGGTGACCTATTCCAAGGCAGATCCCGCCTGGTCGCATGCCAGTTTTGAGGTTCCCAAGAATCTAGGCGGTCGTTTTGGGGCCTATTTAGCCGATTTATTACTCTATATCTTCGGAATTTCTGCATTTTGGTGGGTTGTTTTGTTTGGGCGCCGAGTTCTGAGTGGCTGGCGCGAGCTTTGGAGCATTCCGCTACCACCCGATCCTAATGCCAAGCCAGACTCTCTATTGGTTCGATGGTTGGGGTTTGGGCTCACCCTTTTCAGTAGCATGGGTTTAGAGTCCATTAGGCTCCATTCCTTAACATGGGAGCTCCCAAGGCCTCCTGGAGGCATTTTGGGCGAGTTAATTGGTGACCCTTTGCAAATGAGTTTGGGCTTTACGGGTTCGACCTTGGTGCTTCTATTTGGCTTGTGCGCAGGCCTCTCTTTATTTCTGCATTTTTCTTGGTTAGATGTTGCCGAAAAAGTCGGCCGATCTTTGGAAGTGACATTTAACTACTTGCGTGAACGTCGAGAGAGCCAAGAGGATCGCAAGTTAGGCGAAGTAGCCGCTGAAGAGCGCGAAGAATTCGTTGAAGAGTTTCGGGGTCGCGTAGAAGTTGCTAAGCCTGTGCAGATCGTGCGTGCACCAGTAGAGATTCCAAAGAGTGCGCGCGTAGAGCGCGAGAAGCAGCAACCCCTGTTTGTGGATATCCCTGACTCAGAGTTGCCTCCACTCGCATTGCTTGATCCCGTGCCAGAGGCAAAAGAAAGCATTTCGGCGGATGTCTTGGAATTTACTTCTCGCTTAATCGAGCGCAAGTTAGCTGAGTTTGGCGTTGAAGTGAAAGTGATTGCCGCCTATCCCGGCCCTGTAGTCACTCGCTATGAAATTGACCCTGCAGTAGGTGTTAAGGGTAGCCAGATCGTAAACCTGTCTCGCGACCTGGCGCGCTCTTTAGGCGTAGTGAGTATGCGAGTGGTAGAAACTATTCCTGGTAAGACTTGTATGGCTTTGGAATTGCCAAACCCTACACGCCAATCGGTATATCTATCTGAGATCTTGAGCTCACAGGTATATAACGATAGCCACTCCAATCTGACTCTCTCATTGGGCAAGGATATTTCTGGTAGCCCTATTGTGGCGGACTTAGCCAAGATGCCCCACTGCTTAGTCGCTGGTACCACTGGTGCAGGTAAGTCAGTTGGTATCAATGCCATGATTTTGTCGATTCTCTTCAAGGCAAAGCCTGATGAAGTACGTCTCATCATGATTGATCCGAAGATGCTGGAGATGGCAATCTACGACAAGATTCCACATCTCTTGTGCCCAGTAGTAACAGACATGAAGCAGGCTTATAACGCTCTGAACTGGGCAGTCAATGAGATGGAGCGTCGTTATAAGTTAATGAGTAAGTTTGGCGTGCGCAATCTTGCTGGCTTTAATAAGAAAATTTTAGAGGCAGAAGAAAAGGGTGAGAAACTCACCAATCCATTTAGCTTGACACCAGATGATCCCGAGCCAATTTACAAAGCCCCCGTGATTGTGATCGTGATTGATGAGTTGGCTGATCTGATGATGGTCTCAGGCAAGAAGATCGAAGAGTTAATTGCGCGTATCGCGCAAAAAGCTCGTGCTGCAGGGATTCATTTGGTCTTAGCTACCCAGCGTCCTAGTGTGGATGTGATTACTGGTTTGATTAAAGCAAACGTGCCTACTCGCATTTCTTTCCAAGTAAGTAGCAAGATTGACAGTCGGACTATTTTGGATCAACAGGGTGCAGAAGCGCTATTGGGTATGGGAGACATGCTGTACATGGCACCAGGCACTGGATTGCCTGTGCGTGTGCATGGTGCCTTCGTGTCGGATGATGAAGTCCATCGTGTGGTTGAATGGCTCAAGGAGAAGGGTGAAGCCAACTACATCGATGGTGTCTTAGAGGGCGCTGATGAATCGAGTGTTGACGCCTTAACAGGCGAAGGGGGTGGTGAAGCTGATCCACTCTACGATCAAGCAGTTGCCATTGTTTTGGAAAATAAACGTCCATCGATCTCATTGGTGCAACGCCATTTGCGGATTGGTTACAACCGTGCAGCGCGTTTATTGGAGGATATGGAAAAAGCAGGGCTTGTTTCTAAGATGGGTAATGGCGGTAACCGTGAAATTCTGCATCGCCCCTCTGAATAAGGCTATTATTTTGCAAAGATTTTTATCCACAATCGGCGCGGTCATCCTGAGTGCAATCCTATTGACGCCAGGAAAGTTTGCATGGGCTGATGGGGAAAGTGGGGCAGAGCAACTGCGTCAGTTTGTGCGCAACTCTAAGACCGCTCAGGGTCAATTTATGCAACAGCAGTTACGTCCCCCGAGAGCAAATGAAGTGCAAGACAAGGGTTTAAAGCTAGTCCGTCAAACTCAAGGAAATTTTGTTTTTCAAAGACCCGGGCGTTTTGTTTGGGAAACTCAAAAGCCTTACGAACAAAAATTGATTGCTGATGGCAAGCAATTAATTCTCTGGGATAAGGATTTAAATCAAGCTACTTTTAGATCCGCCGGTCAGGCTCTAGCTACTACCCCTGCGGCCATCCTGTTCGGCGAGACTTCTTTAGATCAGCATTTTGAATTGGAAGAAGGCGAGGAGCGTTTAGGAATGAAATGGGTTGCTTTGGTTCCAAAGAAGAATCCTAATGCTTCTAAGAGTGATTTACCGTACACAAAAATTTCGGTTGGTATGGCAAATAACCTACCTAAGGCTTTAGAGTTAATTGATGGCCTGGGCAGCGTTGTTTTGGTAAGTCTGGATAACATCCAGCTCAACATTAGTCTGCCTAGTAATAGTTTTACTTTTACTGCGCCGGCTGGTGCTGAAGTCCTGCGCTTAAACTAGAGCCCAACTCATTTTAGATATTTAACTTAATAGAGCATTAGATGATTGATCCGCAACTCCTTCGTAAAGATATTGCAGCAGTTGCTGCTCGCCTAGCAACTCGCAAGTTTTTGCTTGATGTTGATAAATTCAACCTGCTTGAGGCTGAGCGGAAATCCTTGCAAACACGTACCGAAGAATTGCAAGCCAAGCGCAATCAATTGGCTAAAGCCATTGGTATGAAAAAAGGCAAGGGCGAGGATGCTGCTGCTGAGATGGCCCAGGCAAATCAGATTAATGTTGATATGGAATCGGGCGCAGCAAGGTTGACCCTTCTGCAAAATGAGATTGCAGATTTTTTAATGGGGATTCCCAATCTTCCAGATGAGTCTGTACCAGTTGGTAAAGATGAAAATGACAATCAAGAAGTAAAGCGATGGGGAGAAGCACCTCATTTTTCATTCCCTGTAAAAGACCATGTGGATTTAGGTGCACGATTAGGGCTTGATTTCGAGTCCGCCGCCAAAATCAGTGGCTCACGATTTGTAGTTCTAAAAGGACAAATTGCCCGCTTGCATAGAGCTTTGGCTCAATTCATGATTGATGTCCATACGGAACAACATGGTTATCAAGAGTTGTATGTGCCATTTATGGTGAATGCCGCATCAATGCGCGGCACTGGCCAATTGCCTAAGTTTGAGGAGGATCTTTTTAAGGTTCCACGTCAAATGGGCGGCGAAGATGGCAATGGCGAAGTAAAAACTGAAAACTTTTATCTCATTCCAACCGCAGAAGTGCCGGTTACCAATTTAGTGCGCGATACGATTACGGCAGAGCAAGACTTACCTCTTCAGTTTGTTGCTCATACACCTTGCTTTAGGTCTGAGGCTGGTAGTTATGGGCGCGACGTTCGTGGCATGATCCGTCAGCATCAGTTTGAAAAAGTGGAGCTTGTGCAAATTACGAAGCCCGAGCAATCGATGCAGTTGTTAGAAGAGTTAACTGCTCATGCAGAAAAGATATTAGAGTTGCTCGAATTGCCCTACAGAAAAGTATTGCTCTGCACAGGTGATATGGGTTTTGGTAGTACCAAGACTTATGACTTAGAAGTGTGGATTCCATCGCAAAACGCCTATCGTGAAATCAGCTCATGCTCCAATATGGGTGACTTCCAAGCAAGACGTATGCAAGCGCGCTTTAAATCTGGCCAAGGAAAACCTGAATTAGTACACACCCTAAACGGCTCTGGACTTGCAGTTGGTAGAACAGGCGTTGCATTACTTGAGAACTTCCAGCAAGCCGATGGCAGTATTATTATCCCTAGGGTATTGCAACCCTACATGGGCGGTTTGGAAGTGCTAAAGCCTTTTTAAAGCTTAAGGACTCAAAAGTAAAAGACGGCCCCATCGCTATAATTGCCTTTCGGTTCGGAGAGGTGGCAGAGTGGTCGAATGTACCTGACTCGAAATCAGGCGTACTAGCAATAGTACCGAGGGTTCGAATCCCTCCCTCTCCGCCAAAGTGAGTATTCAAGACTTTATCTAAAGTAAGTTCCTTGGAGTTTCTATTTATGAAAGCAATTTCAATTCACGATCTATCTGCCTTTGGCTTGTTGATGGGATTCATCGTTGTATTTATTGTGTTGATTGTTTATCACGGTCTTTGTTTGTGGGGCGCTCAGGCAATCTATCATCGCCATGCTAATACTTTGATTGCAAGAAAGCAGTACATCAGAATGGAAATCTTTTTCTTTATGGGTTTGTCGGCATTAGCGCTAATTCATTTAAGTGAGATTGGCATACTGTCGATTTTAGGTTTATGGCATGGTGTGGCTTCAAGCATTGATCATGCGATTGTGGTGATTGGGGGTATATACACCACTATTGGATCGGAGCAGGCCGTAGCCAGCTTACCCGGTAGATATCGTATTTTGGCAGTAGTTCTCTCGATGAGTAGTTTATTTTGCTTTGCCTGGAGTACCGCTGTCATGATGGATATGATGCGAACCTATCAGAAGGTTAGATCCATAGATGCAGTGGTTTGAGCAATCATTGAAGTTGATCTCTAAGTAGAATTAGGCATCATTTCAACATTTTTGCCTAATTGCTGTCACAATTTGCATTAGTTCTTGTTTATCTAGGGGGCCAATGTGCTTGATACGCTGTTGTACAGTCGCATTCAGTTCGGCGCCAATATTTCTTTTCACATTCTGTTCCCGACAATCTCAATTGCTTTGGGTTGGTTCCTTTTATTTTTTAAGATTCAATTTAATCGGACGGGATTAGAGTATTGGCAAGAGGCGTATCAATTCTGGGTCAAGATTTTTGCTTTGACGTTTGCTTTAGGTGTTGTCAGTGGCATCACCATGAGTTTTCAGTTTGGAACAAACTGGCCTGGCTATATGGAAACTGTTGGCAATATTGCTGGCCCATTATTGGCTTACGAAGTATTGACCGCGTTTTTTCTTGAAGCTACCTTTTTGGGAGTCATGCTCTTTGGAGCAAAGCGTGTCTCTGCCAGAATGCACACCATAGCGACTTTTCTCGTTGCTTTTGGAACGAGCCTTTCAGCTTTTTGGATTATTGCTTTAAATTCTTGGATGCAAACCCCGCAAGGCTTTGTGATGGTTGATGGCAAGGCTCATGCTGTGGATTGGATGGCGATCATTTTTAATCCATCTATGCCTTACCGCTTAGGGCATATGTTGCTAGCTTCATTTTTAACAGTCTCGTTCTTTCTAGCTGGCATTTCTGCTTACCGATATTTACGTCATAGTCAATCAGTAGCTAATGCTATGGTGATGAAGTTAGCTTTAACGATAGCAATGGTTTTAATTCCCGTGCAAATGATGTTGGGTGATATGCATGGTCTTAATACCTTAAAGTACCAACCAGCTAAGGTCGCGGCAATGGAGGCTATCTGGGAAAGTGGCTCTGGAGTGCCCGCAGTCATTTTTGCCATCCCTAATCAGGAAACCCGTTCCAATAATTACGAGGTGAGCATTCCAAAATTGGCTTCACTCTATT
>JALRHB010000080.1 GCA_023253245.1 Polynucleobacter sp.
ATATGTGAAACAGCACTACGCGCCAGAGTAAAAGTTCACGACAACAATAAATATAAAAAAGTACAACAGATAATCACACTATGACTGATCCAACCAAAGCCCAGAAGATTCAAAAGATTAATGGCGTGCGTGGCATGAATGATCTTTTGCCAGCAGATGCAGCACAGTGGGCGCATTTAGAACACGTCCTACGTGATCTCACACGTGCTTATGGCTATGAATATTTACGTACGCCGATTGTTGAGGCAACTGCCGTTTTTCAGCGAGGTATTGGGGAGGTAACCGATATCGTTGAAAAGGAAATGTATTCCTTTGAGGATCGTTTAAACGGCGAGCAATTAACTTTGCGTCCTGAGGGAACTGCTGCTTTAGTGCGTTCAGTTATTGAAAATAATTTACTCTACGAGGGGCCAAAACGTCTTTGGTATACGGGCCCTATGTTTCGCCATGAGCGACCACAGCGGGGTCGTTATCGTCAGTTCCATCAATTTGGTATTGAAGCTTTGGGTTTTGCAGGTCCTGATATTGATGCAGAGATCATCTTGATGGGGCAACGCCTGTGGGATGACCTGGGATTAAAGGGCGTTCGGCTAGAAATCAACTCATTGGGGCAAGCTAAAGAACGTGCGGAGCATCGCACTGCTTTAGTTGCTTACTTTGAAAAGCACAAAGCGCAATTAGACGAAGATTCACAACGCCGCTTATTTACTAATCCTTTGCGTATTTTGGATTCAAAAAATCCGGCAATGCAAGATCTTATTGAGACTGCCCCAAAGTTATTGGATTTTTTAGGTCAAGAATCACTTCAACATTTTGAGGCAGTGCAGGCCTTACTCAAAGCCAACAATATTCCTTGTAGGATCAATCCGCGTCTGGTTCGTGGGCTCGATTACTACAACCTCACTGTTTTTGAATGGATAACCGACGAGTTAGGTGCTCAGGGAACGATTGCTGGCGGTGGCCGTTATGACCCCTTAATCGAACGCATGGGTGGTAAGTCAGCTCCAGCTTGTGGCTGGGCTATGGGTATGGAGCGTGTACTAGAGCTTATGAAAGTCTCGGGCTCTTTGCCAGAAGCGCAGGCTCAATGTGATGTATTTGTACTTCATCAAGGTGGTGAGACCTTAACAACCGCCCTGATTATTGCTGAACGCCTACGTAGTGCTGGTATCGATACCATTATGTTTTGCCCGCCAGACGGGCAGTTGGCTAGCTTTAAGTCTCAAATGAAGAAGGCTGATGCCAGTGGTGCGGCGTATGCAGTCATCATTGGACCAGATGAATTAGTCAAAAATGAGGCCCAACTAAAGGATTTGCGTACCAGTGGCGAGCAAAAGGCTGTTGCCTTAAATAATGTGGTGGAGGCAGTAATTGATGCCATCGTGGGCG
Organism: Polynucleobacter sp.; assembly: GCA_023253245.1. Lineage (GTDB taxonomy): Bacteria > Pseudomonadota > Gammaproteobacteria > Burkholderiales > Burkholderiaceae > Polynucleobacter. The sequence goes on from JALRHB010000080.1 coordinate 1,390, forward strand.
CTACAGAATAGAATGAGTCCATTCCGAATTATCTTTGTAACCAATTATTGAATTTATAAGCTTGGATTGACATGCCTTTAGATCTAGAAGAACAAGAACAGTTAGACCAATTAAAAGCTTTTTGGCAACAATATCGCAACCTAATCACCGGTGTAGTGACAGTGGTGTTGTTTGCTTATGCTGCATACAGCGCGTATCAGTGGTGGCGTGTTAGTCAGGCTGCTGATGCTGCACAACTCTATGAGACGATGATGGTCGCTATTGAGAAGGGTGATAAAGATCAGACCTTACGGGCAGCAGATGACTTGCAAAGCCAATTTGCTAGAACTCCTTATGCGCCCATGTCCAGTTTGGTTGCCGCCAAAATTGCATCAGATGCTGGTGACGCAACCAAGGCAATGAGTTACTTGCGCTGGGCTGCTAAGAATGCATCAGACCAGGGTTATCTAGCCTTAGCAAAGTTGCGTTTAGTTTCCCAATTAATCGAGTTGGGCGCTGAAAAAGATTTGGCTGAAGCGGATACCATTTTGAATGAAAAGCCGATTGCTGGATTTGAAGCGCTCTGGCTAGAGCGTCGTGGTGATTGGTATTTAGCCCAAAAGAAAAATGTTGATGCTCGCAAGAGTTATGAGGCGGCATGGAAACAATTAAATCAAAGTAAGGAATTTGCTGAAGAAGCGCGCCGTCTCTTAAAGGTGAAGTTAGATGCTGTTGGAGGGATTGCTCAGTGATAGTAGATTGCAAACGGCTTATAAAGCTGCTTAGCATTGGATTATTGATTGGCACAGCCGTACTGTCTTTGCTTGCCTGCTCAGGTAACTCGCGTGTTCGCAAGCCTGCTGAACTGGTGCCAGTGACTAATCAATTTGATTTGCAGCCAGTATGGTCTACCAGCATTGGCTCGTCCGAGCCTTTTAACTTTCATCCGATTGTTGTGGGTGATGCTGTTTATGCGGCCTCTCACAGTGGCAAGTTATACAAGATTGATCTAATGACTGGCAACAAGCTTTGGGAAGTTTCTGTACCAGAGCGTTTATCTATTGGCCCGGGATCGGATGGACGCACTACTGCAGTTGTTTCAACTGAAGGCGATGTTTATGCTTATGATGAGACTGGAAAAGCGATGTGGAAAGTCAGCGTCGGAAGCGAAGTGTTAACTGAGCCAGTAGTTGCCGGTGGTATCGTGATTATCCGTGCATTAGATAACCGCTTTATCGGTTTGGATGCTCTAACAGGCGCCCGTAAATGGACCTATCAGCGTCAGCAATCCGCACTCTCTTTGCGAGTGGGTTATGGGATGTTACCTATTGGTAATGAGGTAATCGTGACTGGCTTTGCTGGTGGACGCTTTGGCATGATTGCGATTGCTAATGGTGGTTTGGTTTGGGAAACGCCAGTGTCCTTTCCAAAGGGCTTTTCTGAAATCGAGCGTCTTAACGATGTAACGGCGCGCCCTAGCATGGAGGGCGAGATCATTTGCGCAGTTTCTTATCAAGGGCGCATTGGTTGCGGACAGGCGCGCACTGGTACCTTGATTTGGTTCAAGGATTACTCAAGTTATACCGGCACTGCCCAAAGCGCCAGTATGGTTTTTGCTGCTAACGAAAAATCGCATGTCAACGCATTTGCAACTAAAGATGGTTCGCCAGTTTGGGAGAACACCCAATTAACATTTAGAGGCTTGGGTGAGCCTTTGGCGATTGGTAAGGTAGTACTAATGGGTGATGCACAAGGTTATGTGCATGCGCTCTCACAAGCGAGTGGCGAGATGCTGGCACGGGTTCGTCATGACAGTAGTCCCATCACCGCCGCGCCAATTGCGGTTAGCGGCCTCATCTTGGTTCAGTCCCAAGGTGGAAAACTAGCGGCGTATAGTCCAAAATGAATCCAGTAATTACTATTGTCGGTCGTCCCAATGTCGGTAAATCGACGCTCTTTAATCGTCTTACGCGTTCGCGCGATGCCTTGGTTGCTGATTTTTCCGGTTTAACACGTGATCGTCACTATGGCAAAGGGCGGATTGGTGAACGTGCATTTATATGTGTTGATACCGGTGGTTTTGAGCCTGTTGCCAAGACAGGCATTGTGGCTGAGATGGCCAAGCAAACTAAGCAGGCTGTAGCTGAATCTGACATTATTATTTTCCTGGTGGACGGCCGCTTAGGTATGGCCCCTCAAGACCGAGTGATTGCTGATTTTTTAAGAAAAACTGGTAGACCGGTTATTTTGGCGGTGAACAAAACAGAAGGGATGCAGGCTGGAGTTGTAACTGCAGACTTTCATGAGCTCGGTTTGGGTGAGCCTTTTCCGATTTCTTCTGCGCATGGTGATGGTGTCCGAGGTCTCATTGATGATGCACTTGATTCATTAGGCATTCCTGAGCCAGAGCCCGATGAAAAAGAAAGCGATCCCAATCGCCCCATGAAAATTGCAGTGGTAGGGCGTCCGAATGTTGGTAAGTCAACTTTGATTAATAAGCTGATTGGTGAAGAGCGTGTGATTGCCTTCGACATGCCTGGCACCACGCGTGATGCGATTGAAGTTCCTTTTGAGCGCAATGGTAAGCCCTATATTTTGGTGGATACCGCAGGTTTGCGCCGCCGTGGAAAAGTATTTGAGGCGATTGAAAAGTTCTCTGTAGTTAAAACATTGCAAGCTATTGCTGATTGCAATGTGGTGATTCTAATGCTCGATGCTCAACAAGATATTTCTGAGCAAGATGCGCACATTGCCGGTTTTATTGTTGAAGCAGGGCGTGCTTTAGTGGTGGCTGTAAATAAATGGGATGGCATTGATGCCTATGTCAAGGAGCGCGCCCGTTTAGAAATCGCTCAAAAACTTCGCTTCTTAGATTTTGCTAATGTACATCCCATTTCAGCTAAAAAGGGCACAGGTTTAAAAGAGCTTTTTAAGGATGTGGATGCAGCCTACGCAGCGGCGATGGCTAAATTGCCTACTCCTAAATTGACCCGCATTTTGCAAGAGGCTGTTGAACATCAGCAGCCTAAGCGGGTGGGGATGGGTCGACCAAAACTACGCTATGCCCACCAAGGTGGTATGAACCCGCCGATTGTGGTGATTCATGGTACTTCCTTGAGTGGCGTGACAGATAGTTATAAACGCTACCTCGAGGGTCGTTTTAGGGATGTCTTCAAGTTACGTGGTACTCCTTTAAGGATTCAGATGAATACCGCTAAAAACCCATATGTTGATGCTGATAAGGGCAAGAAAAGCAAAAAGAAGTAAAAAGCGTTATAAAAGCGATAACAGTTAATTAGTTTTAAGTGGCGATATCAGGGCTTGATTTTCAATAAATCTGCCCTCATATTGATGAGGTAGACAGTAAGTAGTATGCAGTAAACGGTAGCAACTAAAAAAGCAAGACTCCCAAGAGATAAAAAATCTTATAAAAATTCATTAAGGAGCAGTATGAACAATAGTAAAACCCAATTGCTTCAGGATCCATTTCTCAATGCTTTGCGCAAAGAGCATGTGCCTGTATCGATCTATTTGGTAAATGGTATTAAATTGCAAGGCAATATTGAATCATTTGATCAGTATGTAGTTTTGTTAAGAAACACTGTGACTCAGATGGTCTACAAACATGCCATTTCTACGATAGTTCCTGCTCGCGCAGTAGATTTCCGCACGGAAGAAATTAGCTCTGTATAAGACAGGTGTAGATGCCGCACGCGCGGTCCTCGTTGGTGTTGATACGGGACGCGAGGATTTTGCAGATAGCATGGCAGAGCTCAGCCTTTTGGCTGATAGTGCCGGCTCTATTCCTGCAGCTAGCGTTATTGCCCGCAAGGGTAAAACCGATCCAGCGCTGTTCATAGGTTCAGGTAAGGCAAATGAACTTCAAAAGGTGATGGAGGAAAAGGGTGCTGAACTCGCTATTTTCAATCACCCCCTATCGCCAACTCAGCAACGCAATCTTGAGCGCCATATTGGCTTTCATGTTATGGATCGCACCGGTCTGATTTTGGATATTTTTAGTCAACGAGCGCAAAGTCATATTGGTAAAACTCAAGTAGAGTTGGCGCAAGTACGTTATCGCATGTCTCGGTTAGTGCGCGCTTGGAGCCACTTAGAACGACAGCGTGGTGGTATTGGTGTGCGTGGCGGCCCTGGTGAAACTCAAATGGAGCTTGATCGCCGCATGTTGGCGACCAAAGCCAAGCGCTTGGAAAACGAGCTAGAGAAGCTCCAACGTCAACAGCGAACTCAGCGACGGGCCAGAAATCGCAAAGACGTCTTTTCAGTTTCTTTAGTTGGATATACCAATGCTGGTAAGTCAAGCCTCTTTAATGCCCTTACAAAAGCTGGGACTTATGCTGCAGATCAGCTATTTGCCACCCTGGATACCACTTCCCGAAGAGTCCATTTGGATGATGTTGGCTCTATCGTTGTCTCTGACACGGTTGGCTTTATTCGTGAATTACCCCATCAATTGGTAGAGGCTTTTAGAGCTACTCTAGATGAAACAATCCACGCGGACCTCATACTGCATGTGATTGATGCTTGTAGTCCAGTGGCCCGCGAACAAAAGGCTGAGGTAGAGGCTGTTTTGGAGGAAATTGGTGCCCAGGACATTCCTAGAATCGAAGTAATGAACAAAATTGACCTGATGCCCCAGACCTTTTATCGGGGAGCGGTGCTTGAGCGAGATGCCCAAGGAGCGCCGAGCCAGGTTTTTCTATCCGCCAAGACAGGTCAGGGCCTTGATCTACTGCGC
>JALRHB010000081.1 GCA_023253245.1 Polynucleobacter sp.
CTTGAGCATTTCAGCGCTCAAGTGAAGCGATGTTCCATTTCCGTTCGAGGCATAGTTCATTTTGCCTGGATTTGCTCTCGCTCTTTTCACCAGCTCTGCAACTGTATTAATGCCAGAGTCTGGATTGACTAGAAGAACATTCGGGAGTTGTCCAAAAATTGCGATAGGCTCAATATTACTTGGGTTGTATGGCAAGTTTTTGTAGAGCGCTGGACTAATTGAGAGAGGCGGCGATGCCATTAGCAGGGTATATCCGTCCGGAGCTGCTTTTGCAACTTCGGAAGCACCAAGATTCCCGCCAGCCCCAGGTTTATTTTCTACAACAATAGCCTGCCCTAGTTCGGTTGATAGTGTGGGCGCAATTAAGCGAGCCACATTATCAATTAATCCACCTGGTGGAAACGGGACAATCAATTTAATTGGTTTATTTGGATAAGTCGTTTGTGCTATGGCAAAGGTAGAGCTGATAAGCATCAAACAGAATGCGCACATTTTTAATACTAAGGAATTTTTCATAAAGATCCCAATTAGTTAGGTCTAAAAGAGTACTGCAACGCTTTGCCTAGGTTAACATGAAGACTGAAATTGAGGACGAGCTAAATCTCGTACGTTTCTGATTCATTATTCATAGCCTGTTCAACAATCTTGCGCGTGAGTGTTGGTGAGAACAATTCTATGAAGGTGTAGACAAATGAGCGCAAATAAGCCCCTTGTTTAACTCCGAGGTGGGTGACGTTGTTGCCAAATAAATGACCAACAGGAATCACACGAAGATTTCGATCTCGCTCAAGGTCATATGCCAAGCCCGCAACGATTCCTATTCCCATACCGGCCTCAACATAAGTCTTGATTACGTCAGCATCGATTGCTTCTAGAATAATATCGGGACTTAGATTGCGCTGGGCAAATGCTGCATCAATTTTGCTTCTACCAGCAAATGCTCGGTCATAGGTGATTAATGGGTATTTAGTAATCTCTTCAAGAGTGATGTTGGCTTGATTGAGCAAGGGGTGGCTCAATGGCACCATGAGGACGTGTTGCCATTGATAGCCTGGTAGGGCAATGATTCCCGGGGTATTGGCAATTCCTTCTGTGGCAATGGCAATATCAGCGCGATCGTGTGCCAAGAGTTCGGCAATTTGAGTGGGATTTCCTTGTTGAATACTCACCCGAACTTTGGGGAAGCGTTTGGTAAATTCAGTAAGTACTTTGGGTAAGGCATAACGCGCTTGAGTGTGCGTTGTGGCGATGACAAAACTTCCCTGATCTTGACTCGCAAAATCCTTACCAACCCTTTTTAAGGTTTCCACTTCTTCCAAGATGCGCTCAATCGAGGTGAGAATGCGTTTGCCTGGCTCAGTTAAAGAGCGAATTCTTTTGCCATGACGGCGGAAAATTTCAACACCAAGTTCGTCTTCCAATTCGATAATTGCTTTGGAGACCCCAGGTTGCGAGGTAAAAAGTGATTTGGCAGCAGAAGTGAGATTAAAGTTTTGCCTGACCGCTTCACGCACAAAGCGAAATTGATGCAGATTCATATGAATTCCATTATTTATATCGATTGGGATATATTAAGAGAATTCTATATGAGTTTTTAGTATTAAGCTCTAGAGACCCAGCGTAAACCAATGATCGCCAAAATAAAGTAGACCAGAGGTGGCGTGATTGCAGTTAGTAGGGCTGGCCATGAGCCCAATAGACCAACATTAGAAAAAAGGGAATTAAATAACTGAAAACTCATTCCGAGCATGATGCCGCCAAATACCTTAATGCCAACGCTTCCGGCACGAACCTTCAGGTAGGCGAATGGCAAGGCTAAGGTCAACATGACAAAAATCGTAAAGGGATAGATCACTTTTTTCCAAAAAGCAATTAAGTGACGGTGAGTATCTTGTTTGTTTTCCCGAAGATGGGAAATAAAGCGCCCCAAGCTAAAAATCGACATTTTTTCAGGGCTAACAAGTAAAACACTCAGAATCTGAGGTGTGACTTCTGAATCAAGGCTAACTACAGGATGGGTGATTGTGTGAGCTGAGTACACAGGATTAAGTGGGTCAGATTGCTTGATCTCTTTGAAGCGAGTTTCCGTAACATCATTGAGCACCCAAGTGCCACGTGCATCAAAATTTCCTGAGACTGCGCTACGGATAGATAGCAGACGATAGGCATCATCAAACTCATACATACGGATGTTTCTGATTTGATTGTCTTGCTCTATCTTTCCAACATTCACATAGCGTACGCCTGGTCTCACTGGTCCACTGCCGTCTTCATCTCTTAAGCGATCTTTAACCCAAACACCAGTTTTAAATTGGGAGCTATAAGAGGAGCCTAAGGCTTTCATCCGGATTTGATCGGATAGACTTTCAGTGTAGGGTCCAAGCCATTCGCTCATGATGAGCGTCAAAACAATCAGGGGGAGTGATAATTTAGCAAGTGTTCCTAGACCGCGTTTAACATCAAGCCCGGCAATTCTGAGAATAGTAAATTCTGATTGGCTAGCAAGCATTGCAAAAACATAAATGCTACCAATCAATCCTGCAATAGGAATAATTTCAGAAATTCGACTAGGCGCCTTCAAGACGACATGAAGTAATGCCAATTGAAGAGTGTATTGACCTTTGACCGAACCTAACTCACTCAAGATGTCAAAGAATAAAAAAAGTGCAACCAAGGCAAATAAGATGAAGCCAAAGGCAGCATATATTTGCTTTGCTAGATACCGCTCAAAAATATAAGGAAATAAATATTTCATTTATTGCTAAAAAAGGCGGGCAATTGACGGCGCCACCATTTCAACGAAGGGTTCATTCGATTTCGAATCAGCAGGTAGGCAATACTAAAAGCAAATAGGTGTATGGGCCATGCAGCCATGAAAACATTCGCCTTACCTTGAGCAACAAAGTTTTGCGTTAGATTGAGTAGGTTGCTATAGATTAAATAGATAAGGACTGCATAAAACATCGCTGTGTAGTTGCCAAGCCTAGGGTTGACATAAGCGAGGGGGATGGCAATTAACACAAGACCTAGTGCCATGAACGGTAGGCCAATTCGCCAAAGCAACTCTGCTCGATTGGGGTTAATGGTATTTGGATCCGGATCATTAAGTAATTCTGAGATAGATTTTTCTCGATCTCTTGGAGCCGGATCGAGAGCGCTTTTGTTTTGAATTTTTGTGGTGTACTCTGCAAACTCTAAAATGCGGAAATCGGGTTGAGTTGGCAAACCTTCGTAACGACGCCCGTTATTCAGTACGATTGATTTTTCGCCTCCTGCCCCGTTCTCAATAAAACCAGTTGCAGCTACTGCGACACTGAGGCGACCATTTTTATTTTCAGCCGCAAAGATATTTTTAACTTCACCTTTATCGATATCTAGTTCTTCGATGAAGAAGACTCGCTCTGCTTTGGCTGACTCCTTAAATTGACCGGCAGCCACCATAGAAACATCACTTCTTTGTTGGAAGCGCTGGCTAATGAGGGTGGATTCACGATTGGCCCAGGGCCAGACAAATAATGCAAGCAATGCGATGATGATGACAAGAGGAATCGCAAAACGCAAAATAGGGCGGATCAAGCTAGCTACGCTCAATCCACTGGCGAACCAGACAATCATCTCGGAGTCTTTATACCATCGCACTAGGACGATTAAAACTGCTACAAATAAGGATACAGTGAGTAAAACTGCCATATAGCCCAGGGTGGCAAGGGCAATTAACACTAAAGCATCTTCTGGGTTGACTACCCCATTAGCTGCAAACCCGAGGATTCGGATTACTAGGGTGGTAATCATGATGGTGACTAAGACCAAAAATACCCCGCCAGTAGTAAAACTGAGTTCGCGGCGAAGAGCTTGATGAAAGATCATAGGTAGATAATAAAGGTGGCCTGAGCGACCCACTCAAGGCGTGAGCCCCTATCTCGGAGGATAATGGATAAATATCTGTTTTACCCCCTTGAATTTACTTAAAAAATACCGCAAGAGATAACAACCATGCAATTTAGTACCAAGATTTTCTCCCAAGCTGACATCAATAACCCAAAACAGCTTAAAGCGAGTCTTTTGAGCTTGCTAGCACACCCTTCTGATTGTTTGGTTTTGGCTTATTCCAAGGCTGATGTGGATGCTTTGGCGGGTTCAAAAACAAAGATTGGTTTACTAACTGAATTGGATCGTCTTCTTGGGGGGTCTGTAACCCATGCAAATTTAGTGGGTGATCTCGATGTTCAGCAGGCCTGCGTTTGTACTTTGCGTGCTGAAAAGTCGTGGACTGCTGCGGGTATAAAAACAAAGCGAGTACTTTTAGTATGTTTGGGCGACATGAAGTCGGCAGATGCCAGAAGTTTGACTGCCTTTTCTAAAATCGCTCGCGCAGCTTTGAAGCATCTTAGTAATGGTTCGATTCAAAATGCACTGTGGTTCATTCCGAGCTTTTCCTTAGGTCATCGCTCAGAATTTATTGCAGAGGAGGTGCGCTTGACCATTCAATATGCTGGAGATCAGGCCTATCGATTTGGAGTTCGTCAGCCCGCTATGAAATTTAAGGCAAAAGACAAACCAGATACATTTAACCATCTGATATTTGCTGGAAATGACAATTGCGCCAAAGAGTTAAAGGCTGCTGTGGCAGAAGGTATGGCCATAGTTGAGGGCATGAACCTTACTAAGGATCTTGGTAATTTGCCTCCCAATATTTGCACGCCCACATATCTAGGCAAGGCGGCGCAAGGTTTGAGTAAAAAAACCGCTCTCAAAGTAGAGGTTATGGGACGCAAACAGATTGAGGCCTTAGGGATGGGTTCATTCTTATCAGTCGCCCAAGGGTCAAGCACTCCACCGCAGTTTATTGTGATGCGTCATCAAGGTGGTAAGGTCGGTGAAGCTCCAATTGTTTTGGTTGGCAAGGGCATTACTTTTGACACTGGGGGCATATCACTTAAACCCGGTGAAGCAATGGATGAGATGAAGTACGACATGTGTGGTGCTGCTTCTGTCATTGGTACGATGTATGCCGTTGCTCTGATGCGCTTAAAAAAGAACGTGATTGGCGTTGTTCCTACTTGTGAAAACATGCCTTCTGGTCAAGCAACTCGCCCAGGGGATATTGTGAAAAGTATGTCTGGTCAAACTATTGAGATTCTCAATACAGATGCAGAAGGGCGCTTAATTTTGTGTGATGCCTTAACTTATGTTGAGCGCTTTAAGCCTAAGGCGGTAATTGATGTTGCAACCCTAACAGGTGCTTGTGTCATTGCTCTTGGGCATGTGCATAGTGGATTGTTTTCAGATGATGAGGGTTTGGTAAATGCTCTCACTAGAGCCGGACATGCTTCGCTCGATACTGTGTGGCGCCTACCTTTGGATGCTGCCTACCATGAGCAGTTGAAATCTAATTTCGCAGATGTAGCAAATATCGGCGGTCGTCCTGCAGGTAGCGTGACAGCTGCGTGTTTCCTATCTCGCTTTACCGAGAAATACAAATGGGCGCATCTAGATATTGCTGGTACGGCTTGGAAGAGTGGCGCGGCAAAAGGCGCGACGGGCCGTCCTGTGCCGTTACTAGTAAATTATTTGCTTGAACAAAAGTAAGGGTAAAGGGTAGCCGATGGCGCGCATCGATTTTCATAGCAATGTGAGTGATAAGTTGCAATATGCTTGTCGCTTAACGCGCAAGATCTGGAGTACTACCCCATCCGGCCATCCCGTTCGAAATATCGTAATGGTTGGCGAGCGATCGGACCTTCAAAAATTGGATGAATTGCTTTGGACTTTCAGTGCAGTTGATTTTTTGCCGCACGCGTTTATTGATGATGAGGCGGCAATCGAATCACCAATTGTATTGAGCGAAGAATTTTCTGTGCCGGCCCTCTCAAATTTACCCCATGCTGATGTCTTGATTCATTTGGGTATGCGTATGCCAACAGATGTGACAGCATTAGCAAACCGTTTTCCTAGAATCATCGAGGTGGTGACAACCAATGAGGCTGAGCGTCTAGCGGGACGCGAGCGCTATAAGGCCTACCGTGATCTAGGGCATGAGTTGCATAATTTCGATCAA
>JALRHB010000082.1:0-318 GCA_023253245.1 Polynucleobacter sp.
AAGAGTCTGAAACAGCCCTCAAAATACAAGCATTCCTCATTTGATCTAAATCATAGAATCTGCCTATTTTTTAGGCAGAATTAGGTCGAATTGTGCTAAAGTGTCATCCTTCCCTCAGCACTTGAAGCTCTCCAGAAATCAGCCCGCAACCCATGAAGATTGGCCCACACCTTCTCGCGAATAGATTATTTGTTGCCCCGATGGCTGGGGTAACTGATCGTCCCTTTCGCCAGCTTTGCAAAAAGCTTGGGGCTGGCTATGCCGTCTCTGAAATGATTGCCTCTAACGCTTTGTTGTGGAAGAGCGAAAAAACCCAGC